>CAMZKQ010000242.1 GCA_947311265.1 uncultured Chlorobiota bacterium
CTGATTACTATGACTGTTATGATAATTTATGATTTTTTTATCTGCAAAATCATAATAATTATAAAAAATAAGCATTCGATAAAATTGTCATGTACTAAGTGATTTTTATTATAATCCATAGGCTTTGTTTATTGGCTAAAATCTATTATTTTTGCTGTGTAAATAAATAGTTCAATGTTTACTCATTTTTAGAAAGGTTTATATTCAGATGTTTAAAATGTATTTTCAGTTGGGTTTTGGTCATATTTCGGGCTTTGCGGCAATGGATCATATCGTTTTTATTATTGCACTTTGTGCGAGCTACCGCCCTAGGGAATACAAAAAGTTACTTGTTCTTGCCACCTCTTTTACCGTGGGGCATTCTATCACTTTGGCACTCTCTGTTTTAGGAGTTATAGGGGTGTCGGCAGTATTTGTTGAGTTATTAATTCCGGCTACAATTCTTATTACAGCGGTTTTGGATTTGCTCCGGATTAAAACGGGAAAAGAACTGTTTTTTTATCGAAAAAAATACCTTTTAGCACTGTTTTTTGGGCTTATCCATGGGTTGGGATTTTCGTACTATTTAAAGGCCTTGCTTGGCGAAGCACAACAGCTTACATTGCCGCTTATGGCTTTTAATTTGGGGCTGGAAGTTGGGCAACTTATCATTATTTCTATTTTTGTATTTGTGGCCTTTATATTTACAAAAGTGTTAAAGTTTAAATTCAAATACTGGACAATTTCCCTCTCGTTAGTTTCGGCAATATTTGCCCTGTTTTTTATTGTAAAACAACTTTTTGTTCTGTTATAATCAAGTTTTTTTTAATATGATTTCAAAAAATATAAATAAAATTTTGGAGCAGTTACCAGCCGGTGTAAAGCTATGTGCAGTTTCTAAGACCAAACCAGAGGCTCAATTAATGGAGGCTTATGCAGCAGGGCAACGTATTTTTGGGGAAAATAAAATCCAAGAATTAGTGCTAAAACAGCAGCATTTGCCAAAAGATATTCAATGGCATTACATTGGGCATTTGCAACGCAATAAAGTGAAATTTATAGCCCCCTATGTTAGCCTTATTCATGGTTGCGATAGCCTACGATTGCTCGAAAAAATTGAGCAAGAAGGGGAAAAAAATAATCGAAAAATTGAGGTTTTGCTTCAAATTCATATCGCAAAAGAGCAGTCTAAATTTGGATTAACAAAGGAAATGCTTTTTGAGCTATTAGCTTCCGAAAGTTATAGGAATATGAATTTTATTGAAATTAGGGGGCTTATGGGAATGGCTACTCGTACTGATAATTTGGCAGAAATTAAATCTGAATTTGAGCAGTTGGCTAGTATTTACAAAGAAGCAAAAGCACGATTTTTTTCGGAAGACTCCAATTTTTCCGAACTTTCGATGGGCATGTCTGGCGATTACAAAATTGCCATTGGGGCAGGGAGTACTATTGTGCGTGTAGGCAGTGCAATTTTTGGTACTAGGGGTTAAGTTTACTTGCGGAAAAGCAAATTTAGTCGCCCTGCGAGTAATCTAATTAACTGATTATCAGGAATTATGCTTTTATTTTTTGCAAAACAACTCGCAGGGCGACTTTTTAGACCAGGCTTAATGATTAGTTGGTTAATTTTTTCGCAGGGCAATTTTTATTGGGTTTTTATCAGCTTTTAGATACCGCATCGCCTGCGGTATGACTCTAATAAAGGGCTAAACATTCATGCCACCGCATACATTTATAACTTGCCCGGTAACATAGGCAGCTAAATCAGAGGCTAAGAAGAGGGTAGTGTCGGCAACATCTTGGGGTGTTCCGCCACGGCGGAGTGGGATTGATTTTGCCCATTCGGCTTTCATTTCGTCGGAGAGGTCGGAAGTCATATCGGTAATTATAAAGCCCGGTGCAATGGCATTGCTGCGTATGTTCCGAGAACCAAGTTCTTTGGCTATTGATTTGGTGAAACCAATTACGCCAGCTTTTGATGCCGCATAGTTGGATTGCCCAGCATTGCCACTCACTCCAACTACTGAACTCATGTTTATAATTGAGCCAGACCGCTGTTTTAGCATGGTACGTTGCACGGCTTTGGTCATATTAAAAACCGACTTTAGGTTGATATTCATGATGTCGTCCCATTGCTCTTCGCTCATTCTCATAAGGAGGTTGTCTTTGGCAATGCCGGCATTATTTACCAAAATATCAATTCTTCCAAATTCTTTTACTGTATTGGTAATCAGTTCGGTAGATGCTTCTAAACTGGCCGCATCGGCGGCTACTGCTTTTACTGTTACGCCAAATGCTGAGGCTTCTTTTTCTAGTGCTGCGGTGTTGTCGGTAAGTTTTGTGCAGGTGAATATTACATTTGCCCCTTGCTCGGCAAATTTTAGCACTATGGCTTTGCCAATGCCTCGTGAGCCTCCTGTTACTACTGCAGTTTTCCCGTCTAAAAGTTTCATATTTTATATTTTTATATTATTTTTTGTTTCGTGAATAATAAAAAAGTTATTTCCATTTAATAAAACAAATATAATATTATTTTTGTTGCTACAAAAAATCTAATAAAGCAAAACCGTTATGAAAAAAATACCTTTACTATTACTCTTCTTTTTATTGGCTAATTTTATTGCCGTTTCGCAAGAGCTAGAATATACTATTACCTTTATGGGGGAAGATGGAAAACCGCTTGCCAGTACTGTAATTACTTGTACCGAAGTGGAATCTAGGGAAGTAATGAAACAGACGACTAACCACGAAGGCACAGCTATTTTTAAGTTTACCAAAGGTAAATTGTGGCAAATGGAGGTGCTGAAAATTAAAAATTATTATATGTGGCAAATAAAAATGCCCAAAGCCGGAACGGCAAAGCGTAGCCAGACGATAACTTATTCGTATAAAGACTATCTTTTTGCTATGCGTCCGCCTGTGGATAGGTCTAAAATTAAGTTTAAAATTATAAATCAAAAATTAAAGTCGGGCGTAAAACCAGAGGGCGAGTCGATAATGAAAATTGTAATGACTAAGCCTGATAGAAAAACGCCGTTGCGAAAATTACCTATCCAGCTGACTTGTTATGCCCTCGAAAAGCAGTACAGGGCAGTAACTAATAGTAAAGGCGTGGCGTATTTTAAAATCCCATTGGGCAATGAATATGAGGTGGATATTGAAGGTATTAATGGCTATGATTTTGTTAAAATATCCAACAAAGGGGCAAGAACTTATACCAATAAATACACTTTTGCACCTATTAATTTTACGGAAACTATTAAAAATAATATTGTAACACAAGCCCTTGCAGAAAACCAAAAACCAACATCGGCTAGGTGCTTATTGCATGTTTATTTTAGAAACTCCAATGGTAAATCAATGGGCAATAAAGCCTTTGAAATTAGCGAATTAGAAGGCGAACTCACTTACCGTGCCACTACAAATGCAGAGGGCGAAGCCCTTTTTATGCTGCCTAAAAAGAAAACCTATATCTATAAATATAAAAATCAAGGCCCTTTTAAAAACTACGATATTGTTGCCGATTTAACTCGAGCACAAGGCATTGGGCAAGGCGGAAAAATGCTTAAAATAAGGCAGAATTTAATTGCCAGAGCAACAAAATTAAAATTAGAATTACCTCAAAATGACAAAGAGGTGTATGCTTTTTTTAAAAGCAAAAATTTTAAGATTAGTAATTTTACCAATAAAAGTATTCCATACTATGCCCAGCCGTATATGTTTTTTAAGGATAAGCAAAAAACAATTGGCATGGATAAAGGCTTGCTAATGACTACCGGCAGAGCAATAAACGCACTAGGGGCGAACGATGATGCAGCAAAAACAGGAGCAAATGCTTACTATTTCTACTCCGATGTACCAGTAGCACTGCTTAACACATCGCCTGCCTACGACCCTTGCGTTATCGAATTTGATATTACACCAACGAAAAAGACTCGAAAAATTACTTTCGATTTTATTTTTGCCTCCGAGGAGTACCCCGAATTTACTCATTTTGATGATGCTTTTGGGGCATTTATTTCAGGAGGGAGCTTTGATGAGGATTATAATTTTGCAAATTTTAGCGACACGGCAAGGCTTTCGGTAAGTTATATCAATCATAAAAATAATAAAGACTACTATATTAGCAATTTAGATAACACAAAAAACACATTTAAAACTTGGCAATACGATGGCTTTACAAAAAAAATGAGTAAAGAGTTAATGGTTGTGCCAGGAAAAACTTACCACATCAAATTTATTATTTTCGATAGGATTGATAATATTTATGATTCTGTCGCATTTATTAACATTAGATAGCCTGTTTTTGCGGTATTAAAGTTTGATTTTTTTCAAAATCGAATAAAGTATATTCTCGTAATTTATAGTACAATTGCCAATAATTTTTTAGCATGCTAATATGCAATAACTCTGTCTGGTTATTTTCTTGCTGATAGGCAATTTGCTCTGCAAGGAGGTTAAATTTAACACTTTTTGCTTATAATTTTATATATAGATTGTCCGAATTAAAAGGTGAAGAGCTATTACAATCTGTTCTTTTTCGCAAAAGGAAAATCCAGTATTATGATTTAACCAATGATTTTGGGAAACCAATTAAGACTGTTAGTTTTCCAAAAGAAGGCCCCAAATGGAATGTATAAGGTTACTGCTTGTGTAACATCCTCTTGGGGTTCCATCTTTATTTTTGAGTATAGGAAGGATAGAATTGTATGTGCTGATAGTAGTGGAAAAATAAATAAATCATGGGACATTCGGTATCCCAATAGGAGTTGTTATGCTTTTGCAGATAAAAAAATCATAAATTATCATAACAGTCATAGTAATC
>CAMZKQ010000243.1 GCA_947311265.1 uncultured Chlorobiota bacterium
AACTGCCTTGATTTTGCAAGGTAAACACAGCTTTTGGGTTGAGTATGAGTATTTAAGTTTTGCTGTAACTGCCTTGATTTTGCAAGGTAAACACAGCCAATTTCGGCAAGGATTTCCGTTTCGGAGGGCTGTAACTGCCTTGATTTTGCAAGGTAAACACAGCATTTTTGCCTCCCCCCTACGAGGGTTTTAAACCCTCGTAGGGGAGAGAGGGGGGCTAATCACTTTCGTTTTTTTATAATTTCACGGTCTGGCTATTTGTGGAAGTCGTAAAAATTGGTGGGAAAATGAAAAATTAAGGTCGCTTTATATAGAATTATCGACCATTCATAAGTTTTTTTATTTTAGGATTACATTTTTTTCTATCATTGTATAAAATCTAAAAAATAAAGTCATGAAAAAAACACTTATTCCAGTAGTGCTATGCACAATCTTACTCTTTTCTTGTGCAGAAGAAAAAGCAAAAATCAATAAGGAAAGTAAAAAAATTGTCGAAACAATTGAAGCTGAGAAAAAGGTCGAGAAAAAAATAGACTCGCCTTATGCCACCGAAATAGGCATGATAAAAGCCGCAGTAGAAAAAATAAATACTGATGCTTCGCTGGTGCAATCCACAAGGGCAGACGATAAGTTGCCTTGCGAAATTAAAGAATGGAAAGACAGCGATGGCACGGTTTTAAAATTCACAAAATCCTGCGGCGACAATTCAATATCGCAAGTGCATTGGGCATTTTATTACCATAAATATGATGCCACCACAAGGAAAGTGCTTTTTGTAAAATATGTAAAAGAGGAATATAACGCCCCAATAACATACACCAAAGAACAGGCGGCAGCCGAAGGAGTAACAGAGGGGTATTACGACCCTTCAAAAACAAAAGTAACCACAAGGCTAGTGTATTCAATAGGTACACTTATGGAAGGCAAAGAAACTTTCGGGCTAGTTTTAGACGAAACAGGGAAGCAAATAAAAGATTTGGCCGATGAAAATGGCTATACCGATTTCGATTACCTTATGCAAGAAGTTACACAATAAATAATATTTTAGAACCGGGGGCTATGCTAATCACCTAATGCTATTTTAAGTTCCCGCATCAAGTGCGAGAGGAGGGTATTTTATAGGAAAAAAAAACGCCTTCAGATTTAATTTGAAGGCGTTTTTTAATTTTTAATCTTCTGCTAAGAAGGGGTATCGGTAATCGGTGGGGGCGTTTAGAGTTTCTTTTACCGTTCGTGGGTTCACCCAGCGAAGTAGGTTCAGGTAACTGCCCGCCTTATCATTCGTTCCAGAGCCACGTCCGCCACCGAAAGGCTGCTGCCCAACTACTGCACCAGATGGCTTATCGTTCAAGTAAAAATTCCCTGCGGAATATCGCAATGCTTCGTAGGCTTCAATGAGGTATTTTCGCTCTTGCGAAAATATTGAGCCAGTAAGTGCATAGGGCGAAGTCTGGTCGCAGATTCTTAATGTTTCAGAATATTTTTCATCTTCGTAAACATAGATAGTAAGTACAGGACCAAAAATTTCTTCTTCCATAGTTACAAAATGTGGGTCGGAAGTAAGAATGACAGTTGGCTCAATAAAATAGCCGACTGATTTATCGCCCTTGCCACCGATGATAACTTCTGCATTAGAAGCCGATTTTGCTTTCTCTATATAGGCCATTATGCTATCAAAAGAATTTTCATCAATCACAGCATTCTGGAAATTGCTAAAATCATTAACGTGTCCCATTTTCATATCCTTAATATCTGCAAGCAGATATTTTTTTAGCGCTTCCCATTGCGAAGCTGGAATATATGCCCGAGAAGCTGCCGAGCATTTTTGCCCTTGATACTCGTAAGCCCCTCTTGATAGAGCAGTTGCAACTTGTTTTGGGTTGGCGGACTGGTGCATGAAAACAAAATCTTTTCCGCCTGTTTCGCCAACAATTCTTGGGTAGGAGCGGTAGGTAGTCATATTTTGGGCAATAGATTTCCAGAAATGGTTGAAGGTAGAAGTTGAGCCTGTAAAGTGTACGCCTGCAAAATCTCTGGACGCAAAAATCTCGTTCCCAATTACAGAGCCTTGCCCGGGTATAAAGTTAATTACGCCATCTGGCAAGCCAGCTTCTTTATAAATTTTCATCAAGTAATAGTTTGACAAAATAGAGGTTGTAGCTGGTTTCCATACACTTACGTTGCCCATAAGGACTGGTGCCATGCTTAGGTTGGAGGCTATTGCAGTAAAATTAAATGGCGATATTGCAAAAATAAATCCTTCCAAAGGGCGGTACTCTAAGCGGTTGATAACTCCTGCCGAGCTGGCTGGTTGGTCGGCATATATTTGAGAGGCAAAATGTACGTTAAATCGAAGAAAATCAATGGCTTCGCAAGCCGAATCAATTTCTGCCTGAAAGGCATTTTTGCTCTGCCCCAACATTGTGGCGGCATTTATTAAGCTGCGGTATTTTCCTGCCATTAGCTCTGCTGCTTTTAGCATTATGGATGAGCGTTCAATCTGTGGCATTTCTGCCCATTCTTTTTGGGCAGAAACTGCGGCTTTTATGGCGGCTTGTACTTCCTCTTTACCGGCTTTGTGGTAGGTAGCCAGTACGTGCTTGTGGTCGTGGGGCATTACTACTGTGCCGGTGTTGCCTGTTTTTACTTCCTTGCCACCAATTATTAATGGAATTTCAATTTTCTCGGTAGCCATTTCTGCAAGCTTTGCTTTTAAAGCTGCTCTTTCTTTAGTTCCCGGTGCATAGCTGTTGATTGGCTCGTTTTCAGGAAGCGGAAAATGATAAATTGCGTTGTTCATTATATCTTATTTTTGAGTTATAAATTTATACTTGAGTTGGGTCTAAAAAGCGAAGGTGTGAATATATTTGCAAATTGTAATAATGTTAGTTTGCTTATATCCAGTCAATTAAAAATTAAAGCTTTCGCTATACAGTCTTCTTTTTTAATTTTAGATTTTAAAATTACCTAAATTCTCTTTTTATAAACCAAAGTGCTCCCATGTTAAAGTTCAAGTTCATTAAGTAATAATTTTCCATAATCATACCTGGGTTGGCATTACCTCTTTGTCCTGCTTCAAAGCCTATATTTACTCTAAATGGCGTACGCAATCCGGGGGCTTTTGAAATGAGTGGGATACCAAAGCCCATGGATACTGCATAGTCATTAATTTATGCATCATTAATTTTTATGTAATAATCGGAATACCTTACGCCTAGGCGATAACTAATTTGTTTGAAAAAGAAATCGGAAGTAATATCTGGCGTAAATTCTGTGGACAATGAGTAGGCGGTACTATTGGTCAGCTCAGGTTTTGTTTTCCCTAAAAAAAGTGCAGACGACCAAGCCTGTGTTTTATAATCTGCTGCAATAAGCCACTTATCATTTTTTATAGAAAACCCTGCACCATACATTTGCGGAATTGTAATGCTCCCATTTGCAGTAGTATCCCTAATTATTTCGTTAGATAAATCTTGCCCATTGATGGTGTAAAGCTGCTGCACAGTATTCAAGGAAAATGCGTTGATATTAGAATTTGCATTATAAATACCGCCAATTGTATAGACAAATTTATGGGCAATGGTATCGGTAAATTGTGCTCCAAAATCAAATATAAGCCCTCTAATATCCGTATTTTTCTTACTAGCAATAGTAGATTTGTAGTTTGAACCAGAGGTTGTGGTAATCGCTACAATTGTCTGATTACCAAATATATAATTGGCATTAAATCCTAATGCGAATTGCTTGTATTTAAAAGCATTTCCAAAATAAATGCGGTTTAGCCCACCACTACCATTATTTTCTGTTTTGATGTTAATATCGTAAGCCCCTGAAAATAAATCTTCCTCTAAACTAGTTGAGTAACCGATGCTAGAGTAGGGCATAAGCCCTACCGATGCCGACCAGTATTTATTGATATGAAACCCAGTTGCCATTGAGCGTAGCCCATAGTTGTAATTTTGTGTCGATTGCTCGTTGAGTACCGAACTGGTTCGCTTCATACGGATACCTACCTGAAACATAAAGTTAGGGTATTTTAATTGCCCGAGCGTACTGCCTTGTGCAAGGTTTTTTGCTGGGTAAAATGCCGAGTAGGAGGCCGGGTTTATGGGGTTAATTTCGTATGGGGTGCGTAAGCCTATGCCAGTTCCTGCTAGCCCAAGGCTTTGCCCGAGGGCAGATTGTTCCAAATCGCCAATGCCAAAACGAGAATAGGCAGAACTTGTACCCGTTTGTGCTAAACTTGTTGTTACCGAGGCGATTATAAAAAATGCAACGGCTACTATTTTTGCGGTTTTAATTTTCATGTATTTTCTTAATGTGATTTTTTATTTTTCTGTACAGTTATTTATTTCATTGTAAAACTATTTGTACCAATATCTTTGCCATCAATAAAGATATTGACAGAGTATTTGCCCTTTGGCATTCTGCCTTCTGGCATAGCCAGAAATATGCACGTATTAAGGTCTTTACCTTTGTAATTTACTTTTCGCCGGGAGGAGTAGGCAATTTGTTTGCCGCCATAATCAAACATTCCCGATTCGCTATTCATAATAATTTTATTGCTAGGGTCTGCCACTCTAATGTAAGCATATCGCCTGCCTTGCACGGCTACTTCGTTGCCAGCAACGACAAAGCAGATTTCAACTTTACGCATTTTTTTGCTCGTTTGGTAGAGCGGTCGCGCTTATTGAGTGGCGAAATTGTAATATTGTAGGTTTTTAAAACGGCTGCTTTTTGTACTGTTTTAGTCAGGCTATCCCGCTGGCTACTCACTTCGTTGCGTTCTTCAATAGCATTATCGTATTTTTTTACAACATTTCTGTTTTCTACAATAAGTGCCTTATTTGCAGTATTTAAAGAATCGACTTGGCGAATATAGCTACGCAAAATTTTCCGTAATGCTTCAGCTTCGTCTTCCAGCTCTTTTATTTTTGCACGGTTGCCTCTTTTTGTGTTTTTAAGTTGGGTAAGTAACTCCTTAATGCGTTCTTGTTCTGCCACAAGCTGCTCATTTACAGCTGCATTAGTTGTTTTTAGGCTTTCGTATTCTTCAAGCATACGGTTAAGTTCCTTTTCCACTCCCGCTTTTTCATCTACCACTTCTTGCTTTTGCTGCGAAAGTAGGGCGATTTGTTCCTTGTTGTCTTGGGTTTCCATGAACAGCCAAATTAATGCTACGGCTTGTAGGATAACGATACCAACGAGTATTTTAGAAGTTGTATTCATTATATTGTAGTTAAGTTTTTATAAATAGTTTCAATTTCCGACTTTGAAATGTATAAAATTATCCATTTTCTGAAAAATTCAATAGAAAATTTGTATTTTTTACAGTTTATTTCTTTCAAAAAGTTACTCTCCTTTAATTTTATAAGGGCAGTACTGGTTTCTTGCGTTTGTATATTGATATTTTTTTTCCTTGCAGTGCTCGAAATAAGCTTTGCAGAAAAGTTACTTTTATTTAACGCTGCAAAATAAAGAATAATTTTGTGAAAATCGGCAAGTCTGTGCCAAATAACTTCAGCACCGCTGCCATAAACTTTAATTGTGGGAGCAAACTGCCATTTTATCATCTTTTCGGAGATGTGCCTACTCTTATTTTGTTCGGCAGCATCGTACACTTTGTAAGCCAAGCATTGTGTAAAATAGGGGTTGCCCCCTGTGTACTGATATATTTTTTTTATTGCTTTTTTGCCAAAAGTAATTTTGGGTTCGGAGAGCTGTAAAAGGGCTTGGGTGGTTTTTTTATTGAAATCAGAAATGTAATATTTTTCGCCACTACCTGCAAAAGCGGCACATTTATTCTGGATTTCGGAGCGGTAGTTTTCGCCTGCGGCGATAATAAGTTTAAAGGGAATTTTATTCTGAACAGATTTTTGGCTAGCTTTATGCAGAAAATCAATCAATTTATTTTTTCTTTCCGAAGATTTTTCTTCACAAAAAACATCAAATTCATCGAGTAAAAAAAGGATAATCTTATTTTTTTCTGAAATTTTTGGTAGTAATTCTTCAATAAATTGTATCGCATTATAGTTTTCCGAAAAGGAAAAATCAAAAGCTAATTTTGATACTATTTTTTTTGAAAAGAAAAGGGCAAGTTCGTTTTGGCTAAAGTCGGCCTTGTCTTGCAGATTAATGTAGATGGGCAAAATATCAGCAGAGGCTACATTATTATGAATAAATTTAAGGAGTGATGTTTTTCCAGATCGGCGTTTGCCAAATACAAAAAAATGAGCAAGCTTGTCATTTTTCAAAAAAGACTGTACATTGTGGAGTATGTTGGAATGCCCGAAGAAATCGCTGCCTAGTGCAGGCTGCCCGGTAATGAAAGGGTTGTGATAATTCGTTGGCACTTTCATATTTAGCTTTTATAGTAAAGCAAGCTTGGTTTGCAAATAGCCTTCAAGCAATTTTACAAACATTTTAATAGCCGTTTCTCCCAAATTCATGCCTTTTACCATTACTTTTAGTTTTTCCAAAGTGCGGATAGGCATTCTGTCTCCACCCCAGTCGCTTAGGGTTTCTTTAAACATTTCTGTAAACTCTTTTTTTACAGTTGCGATATATATTTTTCCACTTTTTACCTCTAGGCGTGCCTCGAACATCAGGGAAAGCATTTTTTGTGTAAAGTAGGGGTAACCATGCGTAGCTCCAAAACAGAGGTCAATTTCCTTTTCCGAAAATTGTATTCGGTTGCCTTTTAGGTAAGAATCTGCGAGTTGTTTTACTTCTGCTCGTGTAAACCATTTTAGGTTAAGTGCCTCTACTATAAGCCCTGACCCTCGCCCGTCTATGTGGTTTTCGGTCATGAGTTCTTTCATATCGTGGTTAGATGCAAAAACACAGCCAAAGGCTTTTGAGCCGTTGTCAATTTCATCAACTTCCTGCAAAAGGGAGCTTAATTTGGCTAAAAAACGGTTGGCATTTTCGGGTTCTTTATAGGCAATGGTTTCTATAAATGCGTCAAATTCATCAATTAAAAAAAGGACATAGTAGCCTTTTGTGGAGTATATGTATTCCATTGCGGTGATGAAATTGGAGTACGAATTTTGAGATTTTCGCAGTTCAAATGTAAAGTGGTCGTTTAGGCTTGTCCATAGGACGTTGAAAAAAGCATCTTCATCTTTGCAGCCTTGTACGTTGGCAAAAATAAATGCTGAATCTAGTTTTTTTTCAGTCCCGTAAGGGATAATTTTTTGAGTGTATTCCCCATTCATCGCTTGGATTTTTTTTAGCAACGAGGTTTTTCCAATCTGGCGTTCGCCAGTAATCCAGATATTGCCTTGCGATTTTCCGGCAATGGTTTCTTTTAGCACTCGCCGAATGGCTTTATCTCGGCTTATGAAGTCGGCACCTCGTACAGGGCTGTTATACACAAAGGGGTTTATTGCAGTATGTGGCATTGTGTTTTTTTAGGGGAAATGATTACATTCTGATAAAGATTTTCAAAAGTAATGCTTTTATATCAAAATACATAATAATTTTAATAAAAAGTATAATTTACTTTTTGTTAATCTAACTATGCTTTAAAATCCTCTAAAATAGATTGAATTTTCTTATTCCAAGATGATTTTTACCCCCCAGTAGCTATTTTTTGTGCATTCTACTTTGTTGTATTTTTTTCGGTTGATTTGCACATCAAATTTTGCTTTGCTACGTACTGGTTTAAAAACAAGGTAGTTGCATTTATTTTTAAGCATGCCTTCGTGGATATACTGGCGAACATCAGAAAGTTGTATTGGGCTAGATCGCCACTTGCCGTTTAGGCAAAGGTAAACAAGGTCTTCTTTGCCTCGGGTGTCGGTGGCAAAAATCATGACTTTCTTTTTGTTGGTAATATAATCTGCGGAAGCGTAATTTATTGGCACGCCCGACATTTCGGTAGGAAATGTGCAACCGTGGCTGTCGGTATTTACAATAGGGTCGGGTGGGTCTATTTCAGGTGGAGTAACAGGCAAAGGTGGGTCGGTGGTGTTTACAATTGCTCCTGGGCAATTAGTTGTTGGGGTATAGTTATATAATTTTTTTACGTCTTTGGCAGAGAGGACTTTGTTGTAAATTTTTAAATCGTCTAGCTTGCCGCAAAAGTACTCGTCGTCGCCGGGGCGGTCTCTGCCGATGTGTAGTGGGGCGGAGTTTTTATTAAAGCGTAAGCTAACGCTTCGGCTGAATACTTCGCTACCATCGAGGTAAAATTTGGCTTCTGAGCCGTCATAAGTGGAGGTGAAAAAGTGCCATCTGCCGTAGGAAAATCGGGAGGACATTTTCCAGAGTACTATGCCTTTTTTGCCGTCCATTTCGGAGCGGAGGGAGTAGGTTACTTTTGTAAACTGGAGGCGGTATTGTGGGTTGTTAAAGGTTTCTGATTTTCCGTTGCCTTTGCAGATTATTGTTCCCCAAAACAGGTCGCTATTGCAGGAGCGGTTAAAATATATCCAGCCAGACACGGAAAATTTTGTACTAATTTTGCTTAGTGCTGTTGAGTTCATTACTTCGATATAGCTTGAGCCATCGAACTCCATTGCTCCGCATTTGTTGCCATTGCGGTCGGTGGTTTCGCTCATGTTGCCGTGTAGGATACCGTTGTTGCCTTTTATTTCTTCGTTGGCATTGCCGTCGAGTTTAAAGTAGGCGATTGGTTTTGTTCGGATTTGCGAGTAGCTAATATTTATCCCTATGAAGGAAAAAATGAGTAGAAAAAGGATTGATTTTGTTTTCATGGTATCGTTTTTAGGGTTACTTTAGCACTCCAATTATTGCTCCAAATTCTCCGCCGAGTTGTTTTCGTTGAATTTGGGGGAGGTACATTTCTGAAATTGCTCCATCTAAAAATAGGGCATTTCTGCAAGAAAATACATCGCTAAAAAGGCTTGCAAAATCGAAGAAATTAACTGGCTTGTTGGAGATTATAAAGACTACTTTTGTGGGGCTTATTATGCCTACTCCGCTTCTGATGCGTAGGTTTTTAGAGCCATCGTTAAACTTGGGGTTGATTATGCCGTTGTATAAAAGTAGGGGCCCAGATTGGGTGGCAAATTTTATGTTTTTATCTTTTTTATATTCTTTGGATTTAATTACTCGGCTGGTATTGTCTTTATTTACAATAAAAATACCGTTAGAGTTGGCTTCGCTACCAAAATTCATGTAGAAATTTTGATAACCGGGGGGTTGTTTCAAATCTATTTTCATTAGCTGTTTTCCGTCTTCTATATATAGCCC
>CAMZKQ010000244.1 GCA_947311265.1 uncultured Chlorobiota bacterium
AAGATAATAATTTAAAAAGAACCAACTACGATAAAGAGTTATTAAGAAAAATCATTAAAACAAACAAACGCTTTTATACCGTTTGGCTAAGTAGAGAAGCCGCTTCTATAAACCCAGACTGGAAAAAAGACTTTGGCAGGTACCGCATAATTTGTTTTGCCGATACGGCAAATAAAATATACTATAAACAGGACACCCTAGAATTTGACGGCAAACTAAGCCCCACTTATGCAAAACTAAAAAAACTAAACAAAGACTTTGTAACCAACCCCTATATGGGCATGACCAGCGAAGCCATTGGCAGCAAAAAAGCCCTAATGTTCAGCTTATGTATCCCCGTAAAACAGAAAGGCAAATTTATAGGACTTGCAGGGATTGATATTTCTGTAAAAGGAAAAACAAAAACCTTAACCGCCATGAAAACCACCAAAGCAATGAATATTGCTTTACTTGCCAACGACGGTACTTTCCTTGCCAGTGAAAATAGTAAATGGGTAGGAAAAAAAATAGCCGATAAAATGCCCGAAAACGACGTAAATTTTAAAATCTCAACACACATAAGAAAAGGCGTACCCACCTCATTTTTTTATGAAGATAAAAATAAAGACCGCTTTTTTATGACCATAGCCCCCATAAAAGTAGATGCAAATATCCGCCCTTGGGCATTTGTAGTTACCGTGCCAGAAAGCGAAGTTACTAGCACATCATCACACCTTTTTATGACCTCGCTAGGATTAGCTATTATAGGATTTGCAGCAATTGTAGTACTCCTACTATTTATTGCCAATTCATTTACAAAACCGATTATAAAATCGGTCGGATTTGCCAAGAAAATTGCCAGTGGCGAACTCGGGCACAAAATAGAAACTACCCGAACTGACGAAATAGGCATACTTATAGAAAGCCTTAAAATAATGGCAGGCAACCTGCAAAATATTGCAGGAAAAGTAAAAAGTACCATCATGATTGTGGGGCGAAATAGTGTTGAACTACAAGACAACTCAGACAGTGTAAAAAATGGAACATCACAACAAGCCGCCTCTGCCGAAGAAATATCGGCCTCCATGGAAGAAATGATTTCTAATATCGAACAAAATCTAGACAACGCAAAACAAACCTCTTGGATAGCCGAAAAATCAGCAATGCGAGTTCGCCGAGCCGGGAAAAGTGTAAACCAAACTGTAGATTTAATGGAGAAAATTACCGAAAAAGTTTCGGTAATTGATGAAATCGCTTTCCAAACCAATTTACTTGCCCTAAATACAGCCATAGAGGCCTCAAAAGCAGGGCAGTACGGAAAAGGCTTTACCGCAGTAGCAAAAGAAGTACGAAAATTAGCCGAAAAATCGAAACTAGCCGCCAAAGAAATTAAAGCACTATCCGCCCAAAGTTCGGTAATTGCCAACCGCTCATCGGCAGTTTTAAACGAGGTAGTGCCAGATATTAAAAAAACATCGCAACTGCTTAAAAATATAGTAAATGCAAGTGCAGAACAAGACGCCGGAGCCAATCAAATAAACAACGCCATTACAAGTTTAACCATGGTTATACAGCAAAACGCCAGCTCTTCGGAAGAAATCTTACAAAAAGCCAAAAACCTAGTTATACTTGCAGACGAGCTTAGCGACTCGGTTAAATTTTTTAAAACTTAAATTTTAGAAATCAGTAAAAAAATGATTTTAGATAAATTAAGAATTATAGCCAATAAAGTACCCATTATCTATAAAATTACTCTCCCAGTAGTTCTTATATTGGTAGTGCCTGTCATTCTATTTATTAGCTATATAAACAAAGCTGGGCAAAAGCAAATACAGGCAACAGCCCATAGCAGTGCAGTGATCACCCAATCGTTGTTCGAGCAAAGCCTACTAAACTACACCGAAAAAGCAAGCTATATGGCCTCTACCTTTGTGTACTCTAAAAGTGTCGCCAAAAGTTTTGCTTTTGCAGATGATATTGAAGGACGAGCATTTTTAAGGAAAAAAATGCGTTCAAGAATTGACTCGCTAAAAAAACAAACCCAACTAGGAGAAAAGATAAGAATACATTTCCACAAACCCAATGCACATAGCTTTTGGCGAGCATGGTTGCCCGAAGGCAATGGAGCAGGGGGCGATGATATTTCCAAATTTAGAAAAACAGTAACCCAAATAAGCCAAACCCACCAACCTGTAAAAGGGGTCGAAATAGGCAGAGCTGGCTTAGTTATACGTGGAATAATGCCTATATGGAAAGATTCACTTTATTTGGGCTCGGTAGAAGCATTTTTTAGCTTTAAGCAAATGTTTAATCAAATGCACTTTCCTAAAAATAGTAATATTTTTATTTTTGCCCCCTCCAAAACTGCCACAATTTGTTCTAAATTTAAAAATAACATAGAAATAGGCAACTTTACACTTATTACTCAAAATAAAAAAGGAAAAATTGAAGATATAAACGAAGCAATTATAAAAGCAGGATTCACAAAAAAGTACCAAACAAAAGTAGGCTCTAAATACATCACTACATTTCCTATTCGTAATTTTCAGGACAGCATAAATGCAGTAGCCATATATATTTATGACGCTTCCAAAGAAGAAGACATTATAAATGCACAGAGTTCAAAATTAAAATTAATCGCTATTATAGTGGT
>CAMZKQ010000245.1 GCA_947311265.1 uncultured Chlorobiota bacterium
AAAGGAGCAAAAAGAGTACGGGCAGATAAAACGTTTTTTACGTTTTTTGAAGACACCTATGAAATCAATTTTTCAGACATAACAACGCCTTTTGTAAGCCCTCGAATTAAGGAATTTAAAGGCTTTAAGAAACATCAGCTAAGGTAAATGGCATCATTAGTAAAAGCATATACAAAAGAGAAACTAACTGGGCAGATTTTTACCCCTTTTTATATTGTCGAGAAAATATTAGACGATGTAAATTATACAACGGAAGCCATCTTAGGCAAGACTATATTAGACCCTGCTTGTGGCGACGGGCGGTTTTTGCTTAAAATTGCAGAACGGATTTTAAAACATTCAAAACCAGAGAGTAGAGTAGGGGACTTACTCCAAATTTATGGCTGGGATATTGATGCAAAGGCAGTAGAACAGGCAAAACAAAAATTAAATAAATTAATTGAACCCTATAAAATAAAAGTAAATTGGAATGTAAAAGTAAAGAATTCGATATATGAAACGCAAAAGGCAAAGCAAAAATTTGACTATATAGTAGGAAATCCGCCATACATTCGTATTCAGCATCTAGATATAGAAGATAGGCAGTATATTCAAAAAAACTACCAGTTTTGCAAGTCGGGCTCAACAGATATTTATATAGCATTTTACGAATTAGCATTAAATTTGCTTCGCAAAAACGGAATTTGTGGATACATTACACCCAATACCTTTTTTCATACGGAAACGGCAAAGGGGCTAAGAAAACATTTTGAGATCAATAAAAATTTAATACAAATTACAAACTACGGTGCAATTCAACTCTTTGAAGATGCAACAACATATAGTGCCATTTGTGTTTTTGGAAAGCAAAAGAAGCAACAGTTTTTATATCAGTTAGCAAAAAGTAAAACAGAACTAAAAGAAAGGTTTATAAATTTTAAGGAAATTGAAAATCAAATTTTTTGGCAACTTTCGTTACTAAAAGTGAAAAAAAAAGCAGGGAAACGCTTGGGCGATTTTACAAATATCCACGTGGGGCTAACAACACTAGCCGATAGAATATACATACTTGCTTTTGTGAAAAAAGAAGGAAAATATATTTTTTTGCAAACAAAGTCGAAAGAAATTATTAAATTTGAAACCGAAATTCTAAAACCAATTGTGAAAATTTCGACACTAAAAAAAACAAATGAGCCAATTAAGGAATACATTTTGTTCCCTTATAAAATGGAAAATAACACTCGGGCAATACTCCCGGAAGATGAATTGAAAAAAAAATACCCGCTAGCTTATCAATACCTACTGGATAACAAAAAGATATTAGATAAAAGAGATAATGGAAAACCCAATAAAATAGCTTGGTATGCTTACGGACGTTCGCAAGGATTGATTACCAGCTTTGGAAAAAAAATAGTATTCTCGCCGATGAATAAAAAGCCAAAATTCATGTTCCATGAAAATGAAAAAGCGACTTTCTATTCAGGCTACTGTATTAAATATCAAGGAGATAACAATAAGCTGCTCGAACAACTCAACTCCGAAAGAATGGAAGACTATATTAGTGTTTCGGCAAGGGATTTTAGAGGCGGTTGGAAAGCCTACAATAAAAAGATAGTACAAGAATTTATAATTCACGAATAAACTAAAAATAAAACAAACCTAATAGATATGAAAAAAAATCTACTCATTGTATTACTGATAAGCCTTTCGTTAGGAAGCTTCGCCCAACAAGAATCCATGTACACACATTATATGTACAACACATTGGCCGTAAACCCAGCTTACGCAGGAAGCCGAAACCTACTTACCGTAACGGCACTTCACCGTTCGCAATGGGTGGGCTTTGCAGGTGCACCAATTACTCAAACGCTAACCTTCCACTCGCCAATTTATCGAGAAAATTTAGGGCTAGGCGGTTCATTTTCCAACGATATAATTGGCCCCTTGATGCGTACTACACTAAATGCAGACTTCTCGTATAAAATTAGAGTGAGCAAAAAAGCCAAACTGGGCTTTGGCCTAAAAGGTGGGCTAAGTATGGTAAATGCCAACCTCTCAGCACTAAAATTATACGAGGACAACGACCAAGTTTTTCAGCAAGATATAAATAGCAAAATGTTGCCCAACTTTGGTTTCGGAATGTATTATTACACCTCCCGTTTTTATGCTGGTTTATCAATCCCTAAGTTATTGAAAAACAACTTTATAGACAATACAATTTCAGGCTCAACCAACTTGGCCGGCGACGAAAAGCATTACTTCTTTATCGCTGGTGCGGTTTTTGATATAGCAGATAATGTAAAACTAAAACCAACCGTTTTGGGAAAAGTAACTTCAAACGCACCAGTACAAGGCGATATTACAGCCGAGTTTTTACTCTACGAGCGTTTTCGGCTCGGTGCAATGTATCGCTCTGGCGATGCCTTCGGTGCTTTATTAGGCATTAATATTACAAAACAACTGCAATTGGGCTACTCTTTCGACTGGTCTTACGGCAACGAAACATTAAAATACAACAACGGCAGCCACGAAATAATGCTGCTTTATGATTTCAACTTTAAGGCAGATAAGACAATATTATCGCCACGTTATTTCTAAGGACTTAGATGTTTTAAATTAAAAAAGTATAATCATTTTATCTCAAAATAAAGGCTTTGCCTTATAGAACTATGAAAAAGCAAACTATTATAGCACTCGTTGTTTTCCTAATTTTCTCCACCCACTTGTCGGCACAAGAACCCTCTTGGAACAAGAAAATGGGCGATCGGTATTTTCAATCTTATTCCTTTTTTGAAGCGATTAAGAAATACGAATTTATTAAAAATAAAGATTTAGAAACACAGCGAAAACTGGCACAAGCTTATTTTTACACAGGCAATTACGAAAAAGCCGAAAGCTACTACCAAGGCATGATGGCAGTACCAGAAAAAACACCGCAAGACATTTATAGGTATGCCTCCGTTTTATCAATAAACGAAAAGTACGCAGAAGCCAAAAAGTGGATGAAAGAATATGCTGCCATTGCCTCCTCTTCCGATAAAAAAGCAATGCAGTACAGCAACAAACCCGGGTTTTATAAATCCTTGGCAGAAGCCAAACAAAATATCACTATAGAAAACTTAGCCATGAACACAAAGCATACCGATTTTGGTGCGGCATTGCTAAATGGAAAAGTCGTATTTGCATCTTCCAACCCACACGGCTCCGATTTAAAGAAAAACTGGAACTGGAACAAATTACCTTTTTTAGATTTATTTATTGCAGATACAGACACCGCTCTACAATTAAACAATATCGAAACCGTTTTTGAAAAGAAAGGCAAGTACCACAGAGGGCCTGCTACATTTAACGCCGCTGGCGATTATATGGTCTTTACAAGCAATAATGAAACAAAAAACAACATCATTAGATTAAAACTTTATTACTCAAAGCAAATTAGCGGAAAATGGTCTAAGCCACAAGAAATGCCATTTAATGGCGAAGAATTTTCAGCAGGCTTAGCCTCCCTTACTGCCGACGGTAATACAATCTATTTTGCTTCCGACCGCCCAGGAACTATAGGCAGTTCTGATTTATGGGTAGCTCACAGAGATGCAAGTGGCACTTGGGGAGAACCGAAAAATTTAGGCGAATCTATAAATACAGCAGGCAAAGAGTCCTTCCCATTCATACACAATGATGGCACACTTTACTTCGTTTCTGATGGCTTGCCGGGCTTAGGAGGATTAGATATTTATACCGTACCAGTCATTAAATTTGGCGAAATAGACCCTGAAAATCTAGGCGCACCTTTTAATAGTAGCCACGATGATTTTGCCTTCCTTCTGGCCGATGACGAGTTGAGTGGATACTTCTCATCAAACCGCCCAGGCGGTAAAGGCGACGACGATATTTATAAATTTAATGTAATTATTGAAGACAAAATTATTGAAGGCATAGCTGCGGACGACCAAGCACAAATACTTGCAGGTGTTGAAGTTATACTAAAAGACCAAGCCGGGCAAGTTATAGAAACAGTTACTACAGGGGCTGATGGGAAATTTGAATTTACTGTAAAACCAGACCAAAAATTTACTGTCTCTGGGACAAAAGAACAATACAAAGACGCTACAGTTAATATCGATACAGATTCTGATTTGGAAAGAATAAATGCAGATTTGAAACTCCCCTTCATTCCCGATTTATCTATAAAATATGTGGTAACCAACAAAGATAGTGGTGAGAAAATGAAAGGCGTTGTACTTAAAGTTACTGATAATGCGACGGGCAAAACAGAAGAATTTACGACTTCCGCATTAGGCGAATATATAAAAGCACTTAATAATAAATTAAACGACAAATTAGATTACACTATAAAAATGGTAAAACAAGGCTTTTTTACCAAAGACTTTAACTATAAAGTGCAGTTAAGTGCTAACCAACAGTATGTTGTCGATTTGAGTATGGAAGAAATTGAAATCGGAAGAACCTATAAAGTTGGGGACTTAATGGCACAAGTAAATTACGATTACCGCTCTTGGGAATTAGATGCAAAAGCAAGAAAGGAGTTAGACGGATTTGTGAAGTTCATGAACGACAATCCGACCTTGAGAGTAGAACTCTCCTCGCATACCGATTGCCGTGGTACAGACATTTATAATTCAAAACTTTCAGATAAAAGAGCAAAAGCCTGTGCAAACTATATAAAAACAAAAATATCAACACCCACTAGACTTACTGGTAGAGGATATGGGGCATCAAAACCAATTGCAGACTGTGCTTGTGGAGATTGTTCCGAAGAACAACACCGTATGAATAGGCGAACAGAATTTCGTATAATAAGCTACTAAACAGTTGTTTAGTTGATATTTTAAAATCCAAAACGCAGTGCTTTATAAATGAAAATTTAGAAACTGCTCCGTTTGGGTTTTTTATGCGTATAGATAATTTATTTTACACCATGCAACGAAAATAAAAAAAACAGAGTCTGAAAATTATAAGAATATCAAGCAAAAACATATTAAAAATAAAAAGTATGAAAAAGACCAATACCTCCCCTAAATTATTAATACTACTCTTATTTATTACATCGTTTTTGCCCACTACGCTAAAAGCACAAATACCTACCGTACAAGACTGTTTAGGGGCAATCCCAATTTGTGGTTCATTTTATTCAGAAGCCAATGCCTACCAAGGTACAGGGAACTATCCATTAGAAATTAACAATGGCCCTTCCTGCTTAAAATCTGGTGAAAAAAATGATGTTTGGTATATTTTTACAGTACAAACTTCTGGGCAACTAAATTTTAACCTTACGCCCAATAACATGAACGACGACTACGATTGGGCAGTATATAACATGACAAATGCAGACTGTTCCGATATCTTTAATAATGCAGGACTTGAAATTAGTTGCAACTTTTCAGGAGTACCAGGGATAACAGGAGCAAATGGAGCAGCAGGAGCACAAAACGAACCAACCGTTTTTGTAAATGCAGGAGATACCTATGTCCTAAATGTAAGCCAGTATAGTCTATCCTTGGCAGGATACACCTTAGACTTAGGCCCCTCAACAGCCGTATTTTTCGATGACACAAAACCAGAACCAACAGCAGTAAATCCGCAAGAATACTGCGATTCTACAGTAATAACTTGCCACTTTAGCGAAGGTATTACTTGTGCATCAATAGCAACTGCCAATTTTAACCTTGTTAGTCTGGCTGCTGCTGGACCCTATTCAATTACAGCAGTTACATCAGCAGTATGTGCCTCAGGAGGCAACTACGACGACGAATTTCAAATAACATTTACACCAGCACTAGAAATGGGCGATTACGAACTTACTGTAACCCCACAACTAGGCGACTCAGTAGCCGATAACTGCGGTAACTCTAACCTTGGAGGTACAATCGCTTTCACAACCACCAACGAATACACC
>CAMZKQ010000246.1 GCA_947311265.1 uncultured Chlorobiota bacterium
AATATTTTTTTTGTTATGCTTTCTAATAGCTCAAAACTAGCCTCTATATAATGTGCTAGTAAATTTGATTTTACCAAACCTAGGGCTTTTACATTTTTCCTGCCGCCTTTTTCAGGATAAAATTTAAGCACAAGCCTACTATTTAACAAGGGTTCAGATTTTTTTGCAGAGTAGCTCCAGTTTTCACTATTCAAAGCCACTTGCCAATTATAAGTGTATTTTTCGTAGCACATTACCTGTGAGTGTTTCGTAAATAAAGGCGAGTTCTCTTGGTATAATTTGACGTTCTTTGTTATAGAAATGCTATCAAATCCCAAAATCATTAGAGCATAAATATTTGCATTTCTTATTATTATCGCCTCTTGCCATAAGCGTTTATTATCTGTAATTTTTTGCCAATTTTGGCTTAAAGTATCAATAAATTTTTCTTCTTTATGATTTTCAAACCAAGAGTAACTTCCCTTATTATTATAGTACCCTGCTGAAAATAAAAAGTTAGTCTGCACAAGTAGTATGAACAAAAGTAGCATATTTATAAGCCTAACTTTAAACATCTTTCATGGATAATTGTATGCGTTTGAGTTTTAAATCAACACTTGTAACTTTAACCTTAACATGCTGATGTAAAGCCAGTTCGTCGGCAGGGTTTTTAACAAAAGCATTTTTTATTTGCGACACATGTACCAATCCATCTTGCTTTACACCAACATCAACAAAAGCACCAAAATTAGTAATATTTGTAACAATTCCCGGTAAAACCATGCCTACTTTAAGGTCTTCCACTTGCCTTACTTCTGCCGAAAATTGAAATATTTTTAGCTGCTCCCGAGGGTCTCTGCCCGGCTTTTCTAGCTCCTGCATTATGTCTTTTAAAGTAGGCAAACCAAACTTTTCAGTAATATAATTTTGTAATTTCACTTGCTTATGCAACGATTTATCTGCAATAAAATCTGCGGTTTTAACTTGGCAATCTTTTGCCATTTTTTGCACTACCCAATAGGCTTCTGGGTGCACTGCTGTATTATCTAGCGGATTTTTCCCGTCCCTAATACGCATGAAACCAGCACATTGCTCATAAGCCTTCCCGCCAAGGCGTTTTACTTTTTTAAGCTCAGTTCTTGATGTAAATGCACCATTTTCTGCTCGATAATCCACTATATTTTGTGCCAACTGCGCCCCAAGCCCAGAGACGTATTGCAGAAGGTGCTTGCTGGCAGTATTCAAATTTACACCCACCAAATTTACGCAACTTTCCACCGTTGCATCTAGGCTTTTTTGCAAAGCCTTTTGGTTTACATCGTGCTGATACTGCCCTACCCCAATGGATTTTGCATCAATTTTAACCAGCTCGGCAAGTGGGTCGGCAAGGCGGCGACCAATAGAAATTGCTCCTCGAACAGTAACGTCAAATTCTGGAAATTCTTCTCGAGCCACTGCCGATGCCGAGTAAATTGATGCACCATTTTCGCTCACTACAAATACCTGAATATCAGAATCTAAGTAGCAATTCTTACGAACAAAATGTTCTGTTTCTCGACTTGCCGTACCATTGCCAATGGCAATAGCTTCAATTTTATAACTCTGGACAAGTTGCTGGATTTTCTTAGCCGCTTCGTTTTTTTTGTTGCGTGGCGGGTGCGGATAAATATTTTCGTTGTGCAGCAACTCTCCATTTTTGCTTAAACACACCAACTTGCAGCCACTTGCAAAACCGGGGTCGAGTGCCAAAATTCGCTTCTCTCCAAGTGGAGCGGATAAGAGTAACTGACGCAAATTTTTTGTAAAAACAGTAATTGCCTCTTGGTCTGCTTTATTTTTTGAGAGTGCCTGAAACTCATTTTCAATAGAAGGTGCAATTAGCCGACGGTAGCTATCAATTACTGCATTTCTTATAAAGCCCGAGCTTTGATTGTTTCCCTTTACTACTTGCCGGCACAGTTTTTCTTCGGTAAAGGCCGTATCTGGGCTTATAGAAACACGCAAAAAACCTTCGGTTTCGCCACGGCGAATAGCCATAAGCCGATGCCCGGGAATGCGGTTTAGTTTTTCGGCAAACTCAAAATAATCGCTGTATTTTCCTGCATCAGCCAGTTTTTTTTTGATTACTTTTGCCCGTACATAGCCATACTCTTCAAACTGCTTTCGTACGCTATTTCGCAAGCGTATATCTTCGCTAACTTGCTCTGCAACAATATCTGACGCACCTTGCAATGCTTCTTCTACATTTTTTACTCCGTTTTTTAAAAACGGAATTGCGGCCACATTAATGTCTATAGTCCGCTGTCGAAATAATAGTTCTGCTAAGGTGGCGAGCCCTTTGTCACGTGCTTTTGTTGCCCTTGTTTTGCGTTTCTTTTTAAAGGGCAAGTATAAATCTTCGAGTTCGGTGAGTTCATAAGTACTGTTCAGCTTTTTAAGCAAATCTGTAGTCATTAATTCTTGCTTTTCAATGGCTGTAATTATGCTTTCTCGGCGTTTGTCGGTTTCGCTTAGTTTGTCGGCGAGTGCTTTAATTTTGGCAATTTGCACTTCATTTTCTCCTCCTGCGGCTTCTTTTCGGTAGCGGCTAATAAATGGTACGGTTGCTCCTTCTGCAAAAAGTTCTAATACATTTTTGATGTATTTTTGGGGAATTGCCAATGCAGTGGCAATTATTTCAATGTGTTTTTGGTTCATTAATTTGAAATTCTCGGTGTTATTTTTTATGAGTTCATATTCTCAAGATACAAGCGTCCTCTTTTTATCCGTACCACTTTACAGGCCAGTGTTTCGGGCTTAAATTTTTCAGATTTCTGAAATTCATTATTTGGCAATACTGTGCATTCTCGTTCTTGGTCGCCTGTTACAATTAAAACGTGAATTTCTTTGTTTGCTTTGGTTATTCGTTTTCCTCTTCCGACAAAATCGAAATCATAAGTTTGACCAATTTTGTAAGTGGGGTGCTCTGGTTCGATGAGCATATTGCCTTGCCCACAGATGCTATCGACCATTCCATTTATGCTATCTCCTGTTTTAAAGTTGTACTCTTTAAAAGGGCTGTGGGGGATTAAATGTGTTTTCCCGAAAGGGCATTGGAGCTGGTAAAACTTTCGTTTATATTTATCTAACTCTTTTCCTAGGACTTTAAATTTGTAGGATTTACCAACTTCTAATTTGTTGTTTTTTATAGCAACAAATAGGTGCCATAATTTTGTAAATTCATTTATATAGGCGGTGGCTATTGCCTTGCTGTCTGTAATAATTACATTTTCGTAGTTATATTTCTCGGCACTTCTTGTCCAGTTATAGCTTCCGGTAATTGAAATTTTATCGTCAATTACTGCGAACTTGTGATGCATGTGTGCTTTTGTTTTATCAATTTTTGTAGGGATACCTAGCTTTGAGAGGTAATTTACATCGGCGCCTTTATCGAAGCGTTTATCGTTGTCGGAAATTATTTTAACGTCAATTCCTTTTTCAAACATTTCTTTAATAAGCTCTGCGATACGGTTATCGCTGATGGTAAAAACGCAGATTTTGATGTTTTTTTTTGCGGCTTTTAAAGTTGAAATTATACCATTTAGGCATTCTTTTCCGGGGCTAAAATATATTTTTTCCATGTTTGTACCTAATTAGTTTAAGTGGTTATTTGTATAGTTTACCGCTTTCAATTTTCAGTTCCCTTGCGGGATATTTTTTTACTAGCTCTTCGTTGTGAGTTACCATTAATACTGCGGTTCCATGGGCTGCGGCAGCTATAAGTAGGTGCATAAATTGGGCAGTGCTTTCTAGGTCAAGGCTGGCTGTTGGTTCGTCGGCAATTATTAATTTGGGGTTGTTTAGCATTGCTCTGGCAATCATGGTGCGTTGTTGCTCGCCGCCAGAGAGTTCGTGTGGCATACTGTTTTCTTTGCCTTTCAAATCCATCTGTTCAAGCATCTTACCAATACGATTTTCAATCGTATTTTTGCTCACTATACCGGCGGCTTCCATTACAAATTTGAGGTTATCGAATACGTTTCGGTCGGTAAGTAATTGAAAATCCTGAAAAACAATGCCTAATTCTCGCCTTAGCATTGGTATTTCTTGGCGGGATATTGTTAATAAATCAAAACCTGCTACTTTTGCTTGTCCGGATTTTATTTTTAAATCTGCATAGATGGTTTTTAGTAAGCTTGATTTTCCGGACCCAATACTTCCCGTAAGGTAAACAAATTCGCTGGGCGAAATACTAAACGTAATATCGGATAGTACAGTTTTGGTTTTCCTTTCTATATTAACATTTTTATAGCTTAAAATAGGCAGCATTTGTAATTTTCGTTTAGTTTGGTAAGTTACAATAAGACAAAAATAAAAATAGTTAATTAAAAATTAGCTTTTTATTAAAAAAGTTATAAACAAGAAAAAGCTTACAGGGTTTACTGTAAGCATTTTTTTTAAGTAGAGCTATTTAGTGTTGCTTACGCATTTCTGTAAAGGCTTATTATACAGAAAAATACAGGGGATAAAATAGGCAATTAATATTGGCTAATGACTTAAAATAATTCTGTATTATTTTCGTCCCATATTTTTTGTGCGTGTTTGTAGAAGCCTTTTGGTGCTTTTTTTAATGTTTTATCAACATTACATTCTCCTCCACCTTCAAAGCCTTCTATTTTAGTTGTTCCTCTAATGGCATATTTTTTTCCATTTTCTAGCATCATTAACTTCATTACTTTTGGCGAAATATCGCTAGCACAGGTTTTATGATACACAAAAGTAATTTCGGCGTAGCCGTCTTTATCAATATCTGTTATTGTTAGTGATTTTTCGATAAAGAAAATATCCAAGTCAAATTCGCAATTTAATTCAAAGTCTGTTATTTTCCGGCTTAATTCATACCCATCTCTACCGCTAATATAGTGGTAGGCGTATATGTATTGCGAAGTTATATCTCCGCTATATTGCCCTTTGCCTTTTTTTACAGTTGGTTTTGGTTTTGTAAAAATGATAAAATTTGCCCCGTTGTCGTCCATCCATTTCTTGGCAAAAAGTACCTTGCCTTTAAAATCGACTTCTTTTGACAAATCGTTTGGTAGGGGCATCATTTTTTGTGCTGATGCACCAAGAGTAAAGGTGCAAAATAGAATTGCAGCGAATAGTGTTTTTAATGTTTTCATAGAGTTTAATTATGTTAATAAAATGGAAGACAGATAAAAATCTGCCTTCCTATAAATAAAGTTTTTATTTAGCAAGTATTTTAAATTGTACTCGCCTATTTTTTGCTTTTCCTGCTTTTGTGCTATTAGATGTTACTGGGTGTTTCTCTCCATAGCCTCTGCTTGTTAGCTGTCTGGCTGGTATATTCCGAGAATTTTTCAGGTAGTTATAAACGGCCTTTGCTCTTTTTTTAGAAAGTGCTTGGTTGGTGGCATCAGAGCCTACATTGTCGGTATGCCCTTGCACTTCAATTTTCATTGTTGCATTTTTTAATAGCACATCGGCAAGGCGGTTAAGGTCGGCATAGGATTCTGATTGTAGTTCGGCTTTTCCGCTTTCAAAGAAAATATTGTTCAAGCGAATAACGGCATCTTTTTCTATTGGTACAAGGTATAAATCTCGTTCAATTTCTTGATACTCTTCAATTTTAAGTACGTCTAAATTTTCGCTAATTGCAAAATATTTTTCTTTTTTGGCAAGGAAACTATACTTTTTTCCAGCTGGTAGAGTAAGGCTATATTCGCCCGTATTTGGGTCGGATATTGCGGTACTAATTTGGCTGTTATCCGATAAATCGTAATAGGCAATTGTGGTGGAAAGTGGTTTGCCTGTTTTTTTGTCTAATACTTTACCTTTAATAAGCACAAGAGCTTCTGGGCGTGCGGCTTTTGGTAGGGTAATAGAGAAAATATCCAATGAGCCTAGCGAGTTTTTCCCAGACACCATATAAGCTAATTTTCCTGAGGCCTGCACGCTTAAATAAGCGTCCCAGCCAGTTGTGTTTATTTCTGGTCCTAAATTTTCGGGTTTGCTCCACTTTGTCCAAGTATCGTCAAGGCGGCGAGAAACAAAAATATCTGCACTTCCGTACCCACGTCTTCCGTAGGTAGAGAAGTAGAGTGTTTTGTTATCGGCGGCTAAAAATGGGGTAAAATCATCGAGGAAAGAGTTAATATCTGTGCCTAAGTTGAGTGGTTTTGAGTACTCATCTCCTTCACGGAAACTGACATATAAATCTTCGCCACCATAGGTATCTCCATCTCTAATTATTGCCATAAGTAGGATATTTCTATCGGCCGAAAGGTGGTAACCTGCGTATTTCCCTGAGTTTTCTGTAATCTTTAATAATTACATCTTCTGGGATTTTCCAGCCCGAGCCTACTTTTTGTGTTTGCGAAATACCGCCTCCGTTTGGTGTGCCATCGGGGTTGTATTTGTTCATGGTCATCAGTTGGTTATTATCGGCAGAAATAGCGATAACGCTATTATTTCCTCTATTGTTTAGCGGTGCACCTATATTAACTCGCTTTCCCCAAGTGCCGTTTTCTTGTTTTTTCGAGTAGAATATATCTGTTTTTTTAGCACCTCCTGTATTGTTTGGGTCGCCACCAGAAACAAAAAATAAAGTTTGGCCATCGGCAGAAATTACTGGTGTCCGTTCGCTGTGTTCTGTATTTATATTTGCCCCAAGATTTACAGATTTGTATCCATTTTTAGGATTTTTAATTAAGTTTATATCTGTATTTTTTTGCTTTACGGTTAAATAATCAATTGATATTGACATTTTATCGTGCACAACAAAGCCTAATTTTGAGCCAAAAAATAAGCGTTTTTCTGTTTCGTAAATTTTTTCGCCATCAGAATAGAATTTCCATTTACTGCCTTCTTGTTTAAAACGTAGAGTTTGGTACTTGCCCATTTTATCTGCTTTTCTAAAAGAAGTCCAGCTTTTTATTTTGGTATATTCATCTTTTTCATAATAAGCTAGTTTATAACTTCCATCACCAGATATAACGAATGTATAAAAGTTGTCAATATCGTTGTAGCCAAAAACAAGTCCAAAGCCATTGTTTAGGATACCACTATTTTGCTTAAATTTCATTTCAATATCAAAATCTTCGGCAATATCTATAAATACTGGGATTTTAAAATAGGAGCTGTTTTTTTCGGCAGTTCTGTTAATGTGATACTCGCCGCCACTTAGCGAGGTGGTATAAGTGTCGCTTGATGTGGTACTCCACTCATTATTATTGTTGGAAAATTGCTCGTTCAGAACATAGTTGCTTTGTGCAAAAGTAAAAGTTGCAAAGCACAAAATAAATAATACTGCATTTAGTCGTTTCATTGTGTAGTTTAATAAATTAAAGAATAACTTGTTTTACTATTCATTCAAAAAATATACCTAAGCCTACTTTTAAGAAAGCATCTTATATTAAAACTTAAAATTAGTTAATTTATGATATAAAATGTATAGCAATTAATGAATGGTAGGATTTTCCTTACGAATGGTAATTTTCAATAAAAAAAGCGACACCTTAAATATATAAGAGTGTCGCTTTTGCTATTTTGTTTATTTTTTTTAGAACATATCTTTAAAGCCAAAGAAAAAACCAGCTTCTATTTCTGCATTATCGTTGCTATCCGAGCCATGTACTGCATTTTCGCCAATGCTTGTTGCAAATTGCTTACGAATTGTACCTTCTGCTGCCTCTGCTGGGTTGGTTGCCCCGATGAGTTTGCGGTAATCTTCTACTGCGTTTTCTTTTTCGAGTACTGCTGCTACAATTGGTCCAGAACTCATGAATTGGGTTAGTTCGCCAAAAAATGGGCGGTCTTTATGCACCGCATAAAAGGCTTCTGCCTCGGCTATGCTTAGGCGTAGCATTTTCATTGCCGAAATTCGGAAACCACCTTCTGTAATTTTTGCTAGAATTGCTCCTGCATGGCCGTTGGCAACTGCCGTTGGTTTTACCATTGTAAATGTAATGTCTGACATTTTCTAAGTTTTATTTCCGCTTTGGCGGATATTTTTAATTATTAATTTGAACTATTTTACAAAAGTAAGTATTCTTATTTTAAATGGAAACTTTTATTAAAATATTAGCGTTGCCAGTCTGTATTTTTCACCCAATCGACAACAAATTTAACATTCTCGAAAGGTATCTGTGGGATTAACCCATGACCTAGGTTAAAAATCCAGTTCTTATTTTTCTTCCCGAAAGGGATATATTTTTCGAGTTCTTTTTCGATAACTGCCTGTGGGGCAAGTAGTAAGCGGGGGTCTAGGTTGCCTTGTAAACCGACTTTTTTATGCACTGCTTTTCGTGCTTTTTTTATTGGCGTTTGCCAATCGATGCTTACAAAATCGGCAAATTTTGGTTTAATCCACTCCAAACCAAAGCCAATGCCTTTGGGCATATATATAAAAGGTGTGCCGGTGGATTTTACTGCTTTTGCAATGCGTTTAACTTGTGGCAACATTATTTCTTTGTAAAGCGACTCGGGGATTAGCCCTGCATGGGTTTCAAAGAGTTGGAAGACATCAATACCTGCTTTTATTTGCTGCTGGGCGTAGGTGATAGATAGGTCTGTAATGGCGGTTAGGATTTTAATTGCAGTGCTTTTATTTTTGTAGAGCATAGCAATAGCTTCTGGGAAAGTATGGTTGCGGCTAATGCCTTCTACCATGTAGCAGAAGGTGGTTAGTGGGCTGCCACAAAAGCCTATCAAAGGGGTGTTGGCTGGTTTTGTACGGATAATTTCTTTGATATTTTCGTAGATATACTCTAGTTTTTTTTCATCTGGCTGTAAAGCCATTTCTGGCTTAATTTCATTTTTAAGTGGGTTTGAAAAAACAGGCCCCTTGTCTGTAAACGTTAAATCCATGCCCATGGCTTCTGGAATTACTAAAATATCCGAAAATAAAATAGCGGCATCTACGCCCAAATCATGGATTGGCAAAAGGGTTACTTGGGCGGCTAATTTAGGGTTGGCCATCATTTCTTGGAAGCTGTACTTCTCTCGTAATTTCATGTATGAGGGCAACACTCGCCCAGCTTGCCGCATGAACCAAACGGGTGGGCGGCTTGTTTTTTTCCCCTGTAATGTGTCTAAAAATATAGATTGCATTTTAAAATTTTAAAGTTTTAATATTGTTAATATCAATTCGGTAGCCCCTTGCACTTTGTTCGTTGGGGTTATCGCTACCAATTACAATGCCATAGAACATGAAGGCGTTTACGCTTACTTTTTTATTTTCAAATTTAGATAGCTCTAAACTAACATCAATTGCTTTTACAGGAATGGCAATACTGTCTTCAAGGAGAATTTCCCAGTCCCAAAACATGTGCCCTGCACCTTTACCCTGCTTATTGGGTGTAAATTTCCTAAAAAAGCCTTCCATTTTAATATTGGTATTCTCATTTTGTTTTAGGCATTTGAAGGTTTTGCAGGTTTGCATTGTTTTAGTTTTTATATTTTGGCTAGTAGCCACAAGTGTTTTATTGGCTTTTGAAAAGTTGCAAAAGCTAAAAACTAAACTTAAAGATAGAATTAATAATTTAGCTTTCATTTTTTTAATTTATTGAATTAGCTAGGCTAAAAATGCAACGGATTGCATAATATTTTGCAACCAAAACATTATTTTCAAAATATATTTCCAAGTACCTGCCGAAGTTTGCTTAACAATTTTTGAGTTGTTGAGCAAGTTAGTGTCAATCAATAGTTTTCTTTCAGGGTCAATTTCAATTTTTGTAATTTGCCCTGTGCCTGTAAATGTATAGGTTTTAACCCGTGATTTACCGTCCCAGTTTTTAATTATTGATTTACCATTATCGAAAAAGATGCGAATATCTACTGGCATTATGGCATCGCCATTGCGGCGAAAAGTTGCCGTTGAGATATAATTTCCGGCTTTTGCAGGAGGCATAAGGTCTATATTATCGAAATTGCCTTTGGCAGTTTGTATTTTTTTATTACTGATTCGTGCAGCACTATAGTCGCAAGTTTTGGTACCGTAG
>CAMZKQ010000247.1 GCA_947311265.1 uncultured Chlorobiota bacterium
GGCAAAAACGTATTTAAAAATTTCGGTTTCAACGTTTAGGTCTTTGTTATAAATCAGGATAGAGTAACTGTTCGTGAGTGCCATGTATGAGCTACTACCGGCAATGTTTGAGATGTACGGTAAATACCGTTGGAATGTTGCCCAGTTATTTTCTTTTAAGGCATATACGATACCTTTTTTTGTGACTTTATTTATGCTATTGGCGTATAAAACTTGCTTAGAGAGGTAAAGGGTATTAATTTTGTTTGTAAAGTTAGGTATCGACCTGTCGAGTTCCCAGTTTCGGTAATCGGCTAGGTTTAGTGTATTTAGGTTTGCTTTTTTTAGTCCGTTTTCTGTGGCGGCATAAATAAACTGGTCGGTAATTGCGATATCGTAAACGGGGGTTTCTTGTGCCTCTTCGCCTATAATCCAAGTATCTGTAAATTCTAGCCGTTCGGTATCGTAAACGACAATACCAAAGCCACAAGATATTAGTGCTTTTGTACCTTGAAATGTGATGTTGTATATATGTTTATCGCCATTTATTGGTTTGCGTTTTATATCCGAAAAGTTATAAATGGTATTGTCTTTTAGTATATCAATATTGGAGTTTTCGTAAGCAATTATTAGTGTTTTTGTTGCTTGGCAGTAGGCCAGTGCCTTTATATCGTAATCTGAAAATCCTTTTATTTTGGATAACTTTTCAGTACTTCCATATTCAGTATCGTAACTAAAGAGGGCGAGTTCTGTACCGCAGTAGATTTGTTCTTCTGCTTTTACTGCTGTTTTTACATTGGTGTAGGAAAAGTGATCTCGCCAAGCACCTATTGCAGGCTGGGAAAATGCGGTGATGGTGAATGCTAGAGTGCAAAATATAAGGATTCCTTTTTTGTATAAATTCATTTGCTCTGCTTTGTTATTTTTTGTTTGAATTAAAGTAATCTGCCAATTTACGCATTGCTATTCCTCGGTGGCTGATTTTGTTTTTCTGTTCAGCAGTCATTTCTGCAAAGGTTTCGGTAAAGCCTGTGGGTTTGAAAATAGGGTCGTAGCCAAAGCCCGAAATGCCCAAAACCTGTTGTAATATTTCGCCTTTAACAATACCTGTAAATTGGGTTTCCATGCCATTAATAACTAGTGAAATTACCGTTTTAAAATTGGCTTTTCGGTTGGGCTTATTTTTCATTTTTTCTAAAACGAGTTCCATATTTTTCTCGAAGGCTACATTTTCACCAGCATACCTTGCTGAATATACGCCTGGCTCGCCCCCTAGGGCATCAATTTCTAGCCCTGTATCATCGGCAAAACAGTCGATGTTGTATTTGTTGTAAACGTAGAATGCTTTTTGGGAGGCGTTGCCTTCAATGGTTGGCTGGGTTTCAGGTATATCTTCTGTACACCCTATTTCTTTTAGGCTTACGATTTCAATTTTCCCTGCGAAGAGAGCTTTTGCCTCTCTTAGTTTGTTGGGGTTGTTTGTTGCAAAAACTATTTTTATCATAGTGGTAATCAATACTTTATTATTAAATTTTAAAACTGAAATTCACAGTCTGGTAATTTTGTTTCTAAGTCTTTTCTTGCTTTTTTTGAAAAATCATTATTTTTCAATAGAATAATTTTAGCTTTTGCCAACTGCCCTTGCTCTATTGGGAAGTTAGATAACATATTGTTGTTTAGGCTCATTCCGATTATTGAGTTTAGCTTGCCGATGCCTTTTGGCAGTGCTTTTAATTTGTTATTTTCTACGTGTAATTTTATTAATTTTGATAGTTTTGTGATGCTTTGGGGCAATTCTTTTAGTTGGTTATTCCCAGCATATAGGTATTCCAAGTTAGTGAGGTTTCCTATTTTTGAGGGTAAATTTTCTAATTCGTTATGCCATAAATCGAGGCTTTGCAAGCCCGAAATGGAACAAATATCATTACTTAAAACTGTAATTTTATTTTCTTGCAAACTCAATCGTTTCAATGTTTTTATTGAGCTTATTGCCGGAAGTTCTGCAAGGTTACACTTGTTTAAAGTTAGTACTTCTAACTTAGGGAAGGTACTTAATAGCTTGAATAATAGGGCAACTTCGAGCGTTGCGTTTTCGCTAAGGTTTAAAATCTGCAGGTTAGCTAGCTGCGAAAAGCTTGTGGGTAATGACGTTAAATTGTTTTGAGATGCTAAAAGTTCTGTTAGCTGGTTTAGATTTCCCAACTCTTTTGGGAGGGTTTTAAGGCTATTATTACTCACATCAAGTTTCTTGAGCTGCTTTAAGTTGGCTAAGTTTGCGGGCAAATTGGCTAGCATATTACTACGCAAACTAAGCACTTCTAAGTTAAGCATTTTTTCGGCATCAATTTCAATTTTAACAATCTGATTATCAAACAATTCTATCTTTTTCAGGTTGGGAAGTTCACTAATTTCTTTGGGTAAAACCGTTAAGCTATTACCGTCTAAACTAAGGACTTCTAGGCTTCTCATTGCTTTTATTTCGCTAGGAATTGTTGAAATTTTATTACCATACAAATCCAACTTTTTTAAGCCTGTTAGTTTTGTAATTTCTATTGGCAACTCCACAAATTTATTTTTAGATAAGTAAAGTTCTTTTACCGTTTTAAAAAAACGGATACGCTCTGGTAGTGCTCCAAAAAAACATTCGTTCAGATACAAAAACTCTAAGGAGTGCATGCCCGCCACTTGTATCGGGAAATTCTTTATCCTATTGTTGCTTAGCGTTAAGGAGTAGAGTTTTTTTAGCTGCCCTATTTCTTCGGGCAGGTTGGAAATATCATTATCGAACAAATCTAAAGTTTCAAGGTTTGTTAGTTGCCCAATTTCAGCAGGAATTGCTTTTAAAGCACTGCTTTTTAGCGATAAATGAATTATTGTACTTAGCTCCCTGCCAGCAATGGCCTTGTCCCAAGTGGTCTGTATCTTTTTTATTTCCCTTAATTGTTTTTTAGATTTCCCGTCGTTTATTGAGTTGAAGATATCTGTCGCTTCTGCTAATTTCCCAATTTCGAGCAAATCAATACCATCGTTGTAAGACTTTTGAGAGGAGGCATTAAGAGAAATGCTTAGAATTAATAGAGTTATTATGTGTATTTTTTTTATCATATAATTATAGTTTTAATACTCCCTGCCCTCCAAAATAGTTAATAATAGCCAAGTCCTCCTCTTTGGTTTCTGTTTCTACCCATAAAGAAAAAATTATTGCCATTATAAAAATTTAAAACACTCAACCTTAAAAACGTAAAATTGTAAGCATGAGTATTAAGGGGACAAGTTTTAACATTATTTAATAATTATAATTTAGCCTTGCATAAGTGCTTTTAAAACGTCCAAGGATTTTAATTGTTTTGGTCTTTCTAGGTGGTAGTAATAGTAATCAATTAGTTTTTGGAGTAACTCTTGGCGTGCATAAGCATCAATTTTTATCGTATCAGATGCCGAAACCGAACTGCCTAAAATCTGGCTAAAAAGCAGACTAAGTTCAGCAGGTAAGTAGTCCTTGTGCTGGGGTTTTCCTATAATAAATTTGCCTAGTCGAATATCAAAAATTTTCTCGGTAGCAGATATTTTATTTTCAGGGAAAATACCTAAAAACTTACTTAAAGAAGCCAAAAAAGCGAGGTGAAAATTTGCGATACTCCCTTGAGTTGCATCTAAAATTTGGATAGAGTTGTGCAAAAAAGAAAATAATTTTGCATCTTTTTCATTCTCTCGAAGTGTTTTTACTAAAAACTCAGCTAAAAAAAAAGCAATTCCCCTTTTCTTAATATCAAAAGGAATTTCCGAAAAAGGCAATTCCAGTGCATAGTTTTTTACCTTCTGTAAACTGTTTTTTTCTTTATGATAAATTTGCATATCCAACAAAAAAAGTGGCTGTAGCAAATTTTGCTTTGCCCTTACCGCTTTTGATTTTCCTACATAAATTAAGAAACTAAGCAAGCCAAACTCCTCTGTATATGCCGATACAATAAGCCCGTTGTCCGAGTATTTTATCCGGCTAAGGACTATCGCTTTTGTGTCTTTTATCATTACTATAATTTCTACAAATTTAATGATTTATAATAAAAAGTTTGTTTTTTTTCAAAAAATAAAATTTTATCGCTCAAAGCAAGCAAAGAAATTGCTATTTTTGTTTTATAAAACACTTACTGCTTAAAATAAAACAGTGAAAAATACACTCATTATAATTGTAGGGGCTACAGGTGTAGGAAAAACAGACCTTTGCATAGCACTTGCTAAGCAGTTAGGTACGGTAATTATTTCAGCCGACTCTCGCCAAGTGTACAGAGAGCTAAAAATAGGGACTGCCGCCCCTACAAAGCAACAGTTATCCTCTATTAAACATTACATGGTGGGCAACAAATCCATCTACGATTACTACAGTGCAGGGAAATACGAGCATGAAGTTTTGCAACTTTTGGATACGCTTTTTAAAACACAAGACACGCTAATCCTTACAGGTGGCTCGGGCATGTATATTGATGCTATTTCAAAAGGCATTGATGGCCCTTCGGAAGTGAACCAAGAAATAAGAGCTGCCGTTCAGCTTCAATTCGATACAGAAGGTGTTGAAAGCCTACGTTTTACACTAAAACGGCTAGACCCTAAATATTATGCAAAGGCAGATTTGCAAAATGCAAAACGAATGATGAAAGCCATTGAAGTTTGCTTACAAACAGGGAAAACACACAGCTCATTTTTAAAGCATAAGGCAAAAAAACGCCCTTTTAATATCCTAAAAATAGGCTTAGAAAGAGAACGAAAAAACCTCTACGAGAGAATCAATTTGCGTGCCGATATGATGCTAAAAGAGGGGCTTTTTGAGGAGGTGAAAACCTACCATAAATATAAACATCTAAACGCATTAAATACAGTTGGTTACAAAGAATTTTTTGCCCATCTTAATGGTGAGCATGACTTTGAAGAAGCCGTTAGGCTTTTTAAACGCAACTCCCGCCGATATGCCAAACGCCAAATGACATGGTTTAAGCGAGATAAGGAAATAAACTGGTTTCACCCCGAGGATAAAGATAATATCTTGGGCTTTATTAATGATTTTTTAGCCCGCAAATAAGGCTGTAAAAACAAGCGCCTTTATACCTTCTCCTTTTTGACCTCCCAATACACCAAACCGGCAATTAACAAAATGGTTAAAATGGAGCTAATAAGTGCAATGGTTTGCGATATGCTAAACGTTTTGGGTTCGAACTTAAACACTATTTCGTGTTTCCCTTTCGGGATTTCTAAGGCACGCAAAACATAGTTGGCTCTAAAATGTGGTGTTAAATTTCCGTCAATATAAGCATTCCAACCTTTTTCATAATATATTTCTGAAAATATAGCAATTTGAGGCTTTTCTGTTTTAGACTCATATTTTAATTCATTCGGTTTATAGGAAGTCAATTTTATTTCAGCATTCTTAAAATCATAAAATTCTTTTTTGGCTTTTACCGAAAATTTAGACGCAAAGCGTTTATCAATAATTGCTGTTGTTTTAGGATTGAAACCCATTAAAGCTGCAATTTCTTGGTCGGCATTATCCACTAATTTATAATCTGAAATAAACCAAGCATTGCCAAGTGCATCCATGTTTAAAAACGGCATCTGGTCTGGCGAATAAATTAAATACTTCGTATTCAGCATATTAAGAACAGGCAACTGCCTCATCACCGTATTTATATCATGGATTGTATCTTTGCCCTGCAAAACCGCCATTATTGCAGAAATACTAGGGGCTAGCTGCCGCTCTATCAAATCTTGGTAGCGGCGAAGTTTTGCACCGTGATACCCCCCAATTGCTTTATGGAAATAGGGGGTACTGCCGTCATTAAAAACACTTTGTGTAAGGTTTAACACCCTGTAATTGGGGTCTTTATCTTTTAAAATAAAGGCATCAGCTTTCGATTTTCTAAAGGCATGAGCCATGGCTTTGGATTTAAAATTATCGTCATTCAAGTACCGCTTATCAACCGACCATAAATCGGCAATAAAAATAACGGCCAATGCAGCAATCATATATTTTTCTTTTAAGATTTTCTTACCGAAGGTATAAACCACCGCAGCCGTTGCAAGTACAAAGAGTAGCGAACGCCAAGCATCAGCTTTAAATATGGCAATCCGCACTGCCTGAACTGCAGCAATAAAAGCATCAATTTGGCTTTTGTACTCGGGAGCAGATTTTGCCTGCTCTGCAAGCCCTGCCATTTCGGCTCGGCTCATAAAGGCAAAAAATGCCTGTGGCATAATGGCAAATAGTACTGCAATCCCGCCAGCAATGCCTGTGGCAATATAAAATTCTTTTTGTTTGGCTTTAAATATTTCGGGGTCTTCCATTATCCTTTTTATGGCAAGCATTGCCAAGATAGGTACTGCCACCGAGGCAATAACTAAGGTCATGGAGACGGTTCTAAATTTATTGTAAAATGGAATTTTATAAAAGAAAAAATCGGTAAACGTTTCAAAATTAGACCCCCACGAAAGTAGTATTGAAAGTACGGTGGCAGAGAGTATCCACCATTTAATATGCCCTTCGACA
>CAMZKQ010000248.1 GCA_947311265.1 uncultured Chlorobiota bacterium
CCGTTAATTTTTTTGCAGGTTGTAAAAGCAGAAATAGATTTTTCTGTTATACTAAATCACCTTGTAAAAGCTTCAGTAGCTGTTTGGATGATATTTTGGGGAGTTAAAAATGTTTTCGGTGTTAAAATTTAAAAATGAAAATAAATTATTTGTTTCGTCACCCGTCTCCTGTTTTTCACAGCATTGAAGAACAATTTTTTGCTATGCAAAAAGAGTTACCCAAAAGTGTAGAATACAAAAACAATTTCGCAAAACACCACAGCAAAGGGCTTTTTAAACGGCTTTTTATAACATTGCAATCCGCTTTTAATCAAGGAGATATAAATCATATTACGGGCGACATTCATTTTATAGCTTTATTACTAAAAAAGAAAAAAACGGTACTTACCATTCACGATATAAGCTCCGTACTCAAATTTACAGGGGGAAAACAAAAAATATTAAAATATTTTTGGTTTACTATGCCAGCCAGACGAGTAAAATACATTACCGTAATTTCAGAGTTTACGAAAAAAGAACTTTTAGAAACCATCAAAATTAAACCCGAAAAAATTATTGTAATACCCGATTGCGTTTCGCCTGAAATTAAATTTTCTAAACAAAAATTCAATACAGAAAAACCAACGATTTTACAGATAGGCACAAAAGCCAACAAAAACCTCCCGAACTTAATAAATGCAATAAAAGGCATAAATTGCAAATTGGAAATTATCGGACAATTATCAGCCCTGCAAAAATCACTACTTACAGAAAATGAAATTGAATACAAAAATTCTTATAATCTAGAATATTCTGAAATCATAGAAAAGTACCAACAGGCAGACATCGTTAATTTTGTGTCCGATTACGAAGGGTTTGGTGTGCCTATATTGGAAGCACAGGCCACCGGCAGGTGCGTTATCACAAGCAATATCTCGCCCATGAAAGAGGTCGCCGGCAAAGGGGCAATACTAGTTCCTCCCAGTAACTCAGAAGCACTTAATAAGCAAATTATTAAACTCATAAACGATACCAACTACAGAAAAGAAGCCATTAAAAATGGCAAAGAAAATGTGCAACACTACTCTGCCCAAGCCGTTGCACAAAAGTACTTTTTACTTTACAAACAATTGGTCTGATTTCTATAAAACAGCAACTTATTAATCCCTTTCTGCACAATTTCTATTGGAGCTTGCATAAGCCGTGGTGCAGCCACCCCTTTATAAAACAACTTTTCACCAGTCATTACCCTCGCTTCGTCCCACAAATCACTCTTTATTAGCGAGTTTAAAAAATATGCTCCTCCCTCAATAATCACCGACTGAAGCCCTTGGTAATACATCTCCTTAAAAACAGTTACCAGCAAATTTTCAGCAAATTTAGTAACAATATAATTACAATTGCTTGATGCGTGGCTTACTGCCAGCTCCGAAAATACATAGGTTGGCACAGTTTGGTCAAAAAGCGAAAGGCTTTTATCTAGCCTTAACGACTTATCTAACACAAAACGAACGGGGCTTTTGCCTTCCCAATCCCTTACGTTAAGTTTAGGATTATCTTTTTGTGCCGTATTTGTAGCCACCATAATTGCCGCTTCTTCGGCACGCCATTTATGCACCAAAATTCGGGCATATTTATCAGTAATCCAGTTGGGCTGGATAGGAGTTTCTGCCGTGCGTTCAAAATCAATAAAACCATCAAGGGTTTGTGCCCATTTTAGGATAATGTAAGGACGCTTGTATTTGTGGAAAGTAAAAAAACGGCGGTTAAGCTCCCTTGCTTCTTTTTCTAACACCCCCAACACTACTTGGCAACCTGCCGCTTTTAAGGCTTCAATGCCTTTGCCATTTACAGCATCAAAACTATCGCTGCAAGCGATTACTACTTTAGGGATTTTGTATTTGATAATTAGCAAGGAGCAAGGTGGTGTTTTTCCGTAATGCGAACAAGGTTCTAAACTAACATATATTGTTGGGGCAGAAAGTAAGCCCTTATCTTTCACACTATTTATGGCGTTTACTTCGGCATGTGCCTGCCCGTATTTTTGATGATACCCTTCCCCAATAATTTTACCATTATAAACAATAACTGCCCCTACCATTGGGTTTGGTGCAACGTTCCCTATGCCCCTTTGGGCAAGCATAAGGCAACGTTCCATAAAAATAGTATCTTCTTGGCGATGTTTCATTTACCCTCTTTTTTTTGCTTTAAGGCATTTGGTTTGGCTAATTGCAATACTTACTAATTAACTCAATTGCCCGTTTATCGCCCAGTTTTTTTAGGGTTTCAAAATCCTCACAAGCATTACTTTTATTACCTAACTTTATGTAATTTTCACCCCTAAAAAAGTAGGCATTAGTATTTTTATTATTGATTTTTATTACATGAGATAAGTCGGCAATAGCCGCTTTGTAGCGTTCCATTCTTTGGTAAAGCATGGCACGGTTATAGAATACGGTGTGGAAATTCGGGTCGAGTTCAATGGCTTTATTGTAATCCTCCAAAGCCCCATTTAAGTCCTTAGAAAGGACTTTGGCAAAGCCTCGGTTAGAGTACACCGATGCGTTTTGCGAATTTAGAGTTATCGACATATCAAAATCGGCAATAGACTCCTTTAGTTTATTTAATTTACCAAAAGCCACCCCCCTATTTACATAATAAGTGTGGTCGCTCGGGTTTAGCTCAATGGCCGTACTGAAGTCTTTTATTGCCTTTTCGTATTTGCCTTGTTCGTCGAAACCCATGCCACGGTTGTGGTAGGCAGGTGCAAAAAGCGGGTCGTACAATAGGGCTGAATCAAAATCGGCTATAGAGCTAGCGACTAAGGCTTTATTTTTTGTATTCTTAGCAAGGCTTTGTTTAGAGCTGCCCCTGTTGTAGTAGGCATTTACATAATCAGGCTTCCATTTTATGGCTTCCGAGAAATCGCTTATCGCCTGTTGGCGATATTTGTTTGCGGTTTCAAAATCAAATTTATCTGCAAAGGCTTTTGCCTTTCTATCGAAAACACTCCCTCTGTTATTCCATGCTACAACTGCTTTTGGCGATTTTTTTACGGTATCATTCCAAAGGCTTTGGCTATCTTTCCAAACTTTTGAGCGTTGCTGGGTAGCATAAATTTGCACACTAGCAAAAATCCCTATAGCAATAAAAACAGCCATTTTTAGCTGACGTTTCTTTTTTATTAAATCATCTGCCAAAGCGGCTACTAAAATAACATAACCAATAGAGGGTATGTAGGCATACCTATCTGCATGAATGGCACTACCTACTGGGAGGAACTGAAGGAGTAGAAATATATTTATGATAAAAAAAGCAATCCCAAAAGCCACTGCTTTTTTTTGGGTTTTAATGGCATAATAAAATCCGTAAAGCGAGGCTAATGCAGGGATTAGGTACAGCCAATAATAAGCTGGTATGGATTTATTAATAATGTCGGGGTAGGGATTTATTGCGGAAAACCCTACGGGTATCGTAAGCTCGATAATGTACTGCATATAGGCATATCCTGCAAAGCCTATTCGGTATATAAATGGATACGCCTCGGCAGAAATTATGGCATCGCTACTTTTTTGTGCAATTACTGCAAGGATACCAAACCCTAGTGCCAACAGGAAGAAGGGTATTTTTTCGTAAATTACTTTTATATCTTTAAATTTCCGCCCTTTGTACCAGTCTATAGCGACTAAAGATACCGCCAAGGAAACTGCCTGCCCTTTTGATAACAAGGAAAGCAGAAACAGAAAAAGGCTTAATGCAAAGAAGAGAATTTTCTTAGTTTCTAAATACTTGAGGTAGCCAACTAATGCGGCAACAAAAAAAGCAGAATACAGCACATCTTTTCTTTCGGAAATCCAAGCAACGGACTCTACATGGAGGGCAGCAACACCAAAAAGCAAGCCTGCAATTACGGCCATATTAAAATTATCGAACAGTTTTAGTACAAACCAAAAAACGAGTAAACTCGTAATTAGGTGGAGCAAAATATTCGTAAAGTGAAACGGAAATGGGTTTAATTGATTTTTAAATTTAGGGTTGTCTTTGGCAAACTGATAGTCGATAGCTAAGGATACTATCGCAAGTGGGTGGTAGTTGCCCATGTAGCTTAGTGTAGAGAATATTTCGCTTATTGATTTCACATCAATCTCTTTTATTAGCTGATTTTCAACTACATACTCCTTATCGTCCCAGTTAGTTATTCCATTTTTGAATGCCGAAGAATAGGCTACCAATGTAAGTACGGCAATCACTCCCCCCCAAATAAGCCACTTCCTCGTGTTTGTAGGTGCTGTAGCAAAATATTGCTCATTTTTTCTTTTATAATAGGGGGCTAATTGTTTAGCTTTATTCGGTGCATTTTTATTTTTGCGTTCACGTTTCATTCAAAAGTATTTTTAGCAAAAATACAATAATTTTTATAAAAATTTATTTTTTTTGAATTGGGTCAAATTTCAAACCCGTTTTTTCATGGTACGGATAATCAGCTTCATTGCCGTGGTGGCAGCGAGTAAGCCTGTCGGCGGCGGCGGCACTGCCTTTTAGTAATCCGCTTTGGCGGATATTCTCTACAGCATAAGTGGAGCATGAGGGGTAAAATGTGCAGCGGTTACCATCTTGCGACGATACTGTTTCTTTATATAAAAGGAAAAAAACAGCTACAAAACCTTGAATTTCATTATTGCTACTTTGTGCAAAATGACGGTAATTTGGCTTTACTTTTTCGTACCGAAAAAGTAATTTTAAATCATTAATATCCTCCGATGTTTGTGCCAGTGTATTTGAAAATACAAATAAGAAAAGGCTAAGAATAATGCAATTAATTATTTTCATGAGCTTGCTTTTTATTTACAACTGGTAACAAAATTACAGAAACAACACCGAGTAAAATAATAAAGACCGTCATTGAACCATGCACTGCAAAAGCAAAGGCAGCAGCATCGGCTGCATTGGAAACACCGTAGATAAATAGGGTTTGAATGACCATAAAATGCCAAGACCCAATCCCCCCGGGGGAAGGAAAAACCATGCCAAAGCTAGACATTACAAATATGGTAAGTCCTGTAAGAATGCTTAAATGTGATGTAAACTCGAAACTAAAAAAGGTAACATAAATCATTAAAAAATACATCACCCAAATAAAAACGGTATGAAAAATAAATGCCCATTTGCGTTCCATGTCTTTTATCGAAATTACGCCTGCAATAAAATTAACGATTGTTTCTTTAAGCTTTTTATAAATAGCCAACTGTACAAGCTTTTCTCTAAAAATATAAAGCACAACAGCAAGAACAAGTATAGCTACGCTAATGCCAATTAATAATGGTACTGATTGCACTAAGTTGGATATTTTTTCTGCTGCACCCGGGTTATTTTTCCATATCTGTGCAACCTGCGGAAACTGCGTAAGTAAAACTATGGCAAGCAATATAAAAAGCATAATAAAATCGAACACTCTTCCTGTAACTGCCGTGCCAAGTAGCTTTGTAAAAGGCACTTTTTCGTAGCGGTGCATAACCCCACAACGAGCAATTTCGCCAGAACGAGGCACTGCCATATTGGATAAGTACATTATCATTATAGCAAAAAAAGCATTACTGCTTTTGGGCTTGTAGCCCAATGGTTCAATCATAATATTCCAGCGTAAAGCTCGGCTGTAGTGGCTAAAAAAAGCAAACACGAGGGAGAGTCCTATCCAGAAATAATTGGCTTTTTTTAGAGCTAAGGTTATTTTTTCGGTATCCACATCTTTATACACCCACCAAAAAACGCCTAAACCTATTGCTAAAAATAACAGGAATTTAAGCAGATTTTTTATTTTTTCGTTCATTTAATTTAAAATTTTGAGCAAAATAGCAATAATTCTTTTATTTTTACCAAGCAATTTTTAATTTAGTTGCCTTATTTTATTATTGATATAGTAATATCAAACATTAAACCTAAAATAATTGCCAAGATTACTTGCCATAGATTACGGACGAAAAAGAGTCGGCTTAGCCGTATCCGACCCCATGCAAATTATTGCAACAGGGCTAGATACAGTACACTCTAAAGATATTTTTAAGTACCTAAAAAAATATCTGGCAAAAGAAGAAGTAGAAACAATAATAGTGGGCTACCCCGTTACACTAAAAAATACAGCTTCGGAAGCCCTAAGGTTTGTAAATCCATTTTTAAAAAAATGGTAAAGGAATTTCCGGATACAAAAATTGTAACTCACGATGAGCGATTTACTTCAAAAATGGCATTTCAGGCACTAATTGATGCCGGAGCAAAACAAAAAACAAGACGAAAAAAAGAACTCACAGATAAAATAAGTGCAGTAATAATATTGCAATCCTACATGGCACAAATTCAAAACCTACAAAACATAAATTTAAAATGATATACCCAATACATATAATTGGCTCGCCAGTTTTGCGAAAAGTTGCCAAAGATATTAGCCCTGATTATCCTAATTTAGAAAAAATAATTGAAAACCTTAAAGCCACCATGTACGACTCTGATGGCGTAGGGCTTGCCGCCCCACAAGTGGGCAAATCTATCCGGATTTTTGTAATTGATGCTTCGCCTTTGGCAGAAGATGAGCCCGAGCTCGAAAACTTTAAAAAAATTTTTATAAATGCACACATCACCGAGCGTACTGGCAATGAATATGCCTTTAACGAAGGCTGCCTAAGCATACCAGGCATTAGGGAGGACGTTAATAGACCCGAAAAAATCCGCATGAAATATGTAGATGAAAATTTTGAAGAACACGAAGAGGAGTTTGATGGGCTTGCCGCACGAGTAATCCAGCACGAGTACGATCACCTTGATGGCAAATTATTTACCGACCATTTATCGCCCCTTCGGAAACGTATTATTAAAAGTAAACTCGCAGGTATCTCAAAAGGAAAATTTACAGCAAAATATGCCGTACATTTAGCTAAAGGCTAATACGTCATTTGTGGGATACAAAAAATAAGCAAATCGAAAATTTCGATTTGCTTAAATATTATCTTTACTGAATCTCACCTACAGTCAAATTTAAACCGCATCAATAGCTGCCATAATATCTGCAATAAGGTCTTCGGTTTCCTCAATGCCACAAGAGAAACGCACAAGCCCGTCGTTAAGCCCAATTTTAAGCCGTTCGGCTCTGGGTATCGAGGCATGCGTCATGCTTGCAGGGTGGTTTACGAGCGACTCCACGCCGCCAAGGCTTTCTGCCAAAGAAAATAATTGGCAAGAAGAAATGAGCTTTTTAGACTCCTCTAAACTTAAATTAAACTCAACAGAAACGATACCACTAAAACCACTCATTTGCTTTTTTGCTACTTCGTAATTAGGGTGTTTTTTTAGCCCCGGGTAAAATACTTTACTCACCTTTGGGTGAGTATTTAAAAACTCCGCCAAAGCCATTGAGTTTTTTGCATGGCGTTCCATACGCAAGCCTAATGTTTTTACACCTTTACTAGTTAGCCAAACATCAAAAGGGCTAGGGTTTAAACCTACCGCCATTCTTGTAAGGTCAATTTTTTCTTTTAATTCTTTTGAATTGGTAACAATTACACCACCAACCGTATCGGAATGCCCACCAATATACTTTGTAGTACTGTGCATAACTACATCAGCACCAAGCAATAAGGGATTCTGAAAATAAGGCGATGCAAAAGTATTATCTACAATAGAAAGCGTACCATATTTACGAGCCAGTTCGGCAACAGCCGAAATATCCGACACTTTAAGTAAGGGGTTAGTTGGTGATTCTATAAGTATCATTTTAGCCGATTTCTCTTTAAGCATCGCCTCTGTGGCGGCTAAATCTTGGGTATCTACGGTAAAAAATTGAATCCCAAAATTGCTAAAAATACGGGAAAAAAGGCGATAAGTTCCGCCATATAAATCATTTGTAGCAAGTACAGTATCACCTGATTTTAAGGTAGTTACAAGACCAGTTATTGCACCTAATCCTGATGAAAAAATGGTGGCATACTTACCCTGCTCCAAGGCAGCAAGGGTGGTTTCTAAATTACTAAAGTTCGGATTACCGGCACGTGTATAGTCGTAGCCTTTTGTTTGTGCTGGTGCTTCCTGTATATAGGTGGAAGTCATGTAGATAGGAGGTATCATTGCCCCTGTTGTAACATCTGGTTTTTGCCCTTTGTGCACTGCTTTTGTTGTAAATTTCATTTTATATTAAGTTTAAAATCATTTAAAATATCTAAGCAAAAATACAGATTTAGTATTCATAATAAAAATTTAATTTTTATAGCCCTTCTCTTTTTTATAATTTAATGCCTCTTTTAAGTTGAACCTAGCAATTAACAAATTTTACAATCAGCCTAAAAAAAATAAAAATTAAAGCTATCTTTGCACAATTTTTAAAACATTTAGATACCATGGTAAAAAAATTCCCAGAACATAAAAATTTTAACCTTTCAGACATCAACAAAGAAATTCTGGAGCATTGGAAAAAAAATGACACCTTCGCCAAAAGCCTTTCTACAAGAGCAGGGAAACCCGAATTTATTTTTTACGAAGGACCACCCTCTGCCAATGGCTTACCCGGTATCCACCACGTCCTTTCTCGTACCCTAAAAGATACCTTTTGCCGCTACAAAACCCTGCAAGGCTTTAAAGTAGAACGCAAAGCTGGCTGGGATACTCATGGCTTGCCCATAGAACTTGCCACCGAAAAAAAACTGGGTATTACCAAGCAAGACATCGGCAAAACCATTTCCGTAGCCAAATACAATGCCACTTGCCGTGAAGAGGTACTAAAATATACTGACATCTGGGAAGACGTTACCGCAAAAATTGGCTACTGGGTGGATATGAAACACCCATACATTACCTACGAAAACAAGTATATCGAAACCGTTTGGTACTTACTCAAAAAGTTTTACGAAAAAGGCTTACTCTATAAAGGCTACACCATTCAACCCTTTTCACCAGCAGCAGGCACAGGCTTGAGTTCCCATGAACTCAACCAACCCGGTGCTTATCAGGACGTTAAGGACGTTACAGCCATAGCACAATTCAAGGCCATTAAAGACCAAAAATCAGAACACATATTTAAAGGCACAACTACCGATGTCTTTTTCTTAGCATGGACGACCACCCCGTGGACACTACTTTCTAACACCGCACTTGCGGTAGGCAAAAAAATCACATACGTTAAAATCAAAACCTTCAACCCCTTTACAGGGATAAGCATACAGGTTATAATGGCAGAAGCCCTTGCCCCTACCCTATTTCCAGAAAAAAATGCAGACTTAAAATTTGAAGACTATAATAAAGGCGATAAAAATATACCTTTTGAAATTACAGATCGCTTTTTAGGGTCAGATTTGGAAGGCCTAAATTACGAGCAACTTCTGCCCTACGCACAGCCCGAAGATGGCGATGCTTTCCGAGTTATTTCAGGAAGTTTCGTTACCACTTCCGACGGCACAGGCATCGTGCATATTGCCCCAAGTTTTGGGGCAGACGATGCACTAGTTGCCAAACAAAACGGTATAGGCTCGCTAACACTCGTGGATAGGCAAGGCAAATTTACAGCACAAACAGGCGAATTTGCTGGGCGATACGTTAAAAATGCCTTTGACGATACCCTTACAGAAAAAGACAAAAGCGTTGATGTAGATATAGTTGTGAAACTAAAATTGAGCAACCGCCTTTTCAAATCGGCAAAATACGAACACTCCTACCCGCACTGCTGGCGAACCGATAAGCCCATTTTATATTACCCGCTCGACTCTTGGTTCATTCGCTCTACGGCAATGAAAGCCAGAATGATGGAACTCAACACAACCATTAACTGGAAACCCAAATCCACAGGCGAAGGGCGTTTCGGCAAATGGCTCGAAAACCTGATTGACTGGAACTTATCCCGCTCTCGCTACTGGGGTACACCGCTACCAATTTGGCGAACCGAAGATGCAGAAGAAGAAATTTGCATCGGCTCGATGGAAGAGCTAAAAGCAGAAATTGATAAAGCCGTAAAAGCCGGCTTTATGGGAGAAAATCCCTTAGCAAATTTTGTTGTAGGTAATTTTTCAAAAGAAAATTACGAACAATTCGACCTACACCGCCCATTTGTGGACGACATTTTCCTAGTTTCGCCAAAAGGCAAAAAAATGACTCGAGAAACCGACCTTATCGACGTATGGTTCGATTCCGGTGCTGTACCATATGCCCAACTTCACTACCCGTTTGAAAACAAAGAAATTTTTGAGCAAAAATTCCCTGCCGATTTTATCGCCGAAGGCGTTGACCAAACTCGGGGCTGGTTCTTTACCATGCACGCCATAGGTACAATGATTTTTGATTCGGTGGCTTATAAAAACATAATATCAACAGGGCTTTTACAAGATAAATTCGGGCAAAAAATGTCTAAACGATTAGGCAATAGTATAGACCCTTTTGAGGCGATTGAGAAATATGGCTCTGACCCTATCCGTTGGTATATGCTCACTAATGCACAGCCTTGGGACAACCTAAAATTTGACCTCAATGGGGTGGACGAGGTGCGACGCAAATTTTTTGGGACACTTTATAATACCTATTCCTTCTTTTCGCTTTATGCGAATCTGGACGAATTTAGTTACCCCAAGCAAGCCATCTCCCTTGCCCAACGACCAGAAATCGACCGTTGGGTTATTTCACAACTCAATTCATTAATCAAAAATGTAAAGCATCATTTTGAAAATTACGAACCCACACAAGCCGGTCGGCTTATTCAAGAGTTTGTGGGCGACAATTTGAGCAATTGGTACGTTTGGCTAAACCGCAAACGCTTTTGGGGCAAGGAAGATAACTCGAGCAAAATGGCTGCCTACCAAACCCTCTACGAGTGTTTAGAAACGGTTGCTATACTGATGTCGCCCATTGCTCCGTTTTATGCCGATAAATTATTTATGGCACTTAACACAACCACCCAACGACACTCTGCCGAGTCGGTACACTTGGCTAATTTCCCTGATTTTAACGACAATGAAATTGATACCGATTTGGAAAAACGCATGAGTGCAGCACAGCAAATTTCGTCGATGGTTTTGGGCTTACGCCGAAAGGTAAAAATAAAAGTTCGCCAGCCGCTTTCTAAAATCATGATACCGGTACTCAATGCCAAAACTCAAGATGATATTTCGGCAGTAAAAGATATTATTTTGAGCGAAATTAACGTTAAAGAAATTGAGTTTCTGAAGGATTCCTCCGGAATTTTTAAAAAGACGATAAAACCAAATTTTAAAATTCTTGGCAAAAAATACGGCAAGCAAATGAAAGCCATTTCAAAAGCATTTGCAATGCTTACTGTTGATGATATTCAAAAATACGAAACCGAGCAAAAGTTTAACTTGCATTTAGGCAGTACCACTTTAACGCTTTCGCTGGAAGAGTCCGAAATTAGCACTGAAGATTTGCCGGGTATTGTAGGCACAAGCAACGCTAATTTTACGGTGGCTTTGGATACCGAAATATCTAAAACTTTAAAAGATGAAGGCATTGCCAGAGAAATTATAAATAAAGTACAGAACTTACGGAAAGATAGCGGTTTAGAAGTTTCAGATAAAGTGATACTTGAAATAGAAAAATCAGCCTATATTGCTGACGCTATAGCCACTCATAGCGACTATATTGCTTCGCAAGTTTTGGCCAATAAAGTATGCCTTACTGCTACTGTTTCTGGCACTACCACAGCCATTGAATTTGATAAAGAGAATATTCTAAAAGTAGGAATATCTAAACTTTGATAGAAAACGACAGCACTTCACTAAAATTAAAATACAAAACCATGGAAAACATTGTACGCTATTCGGACGAGGATTTAAAAGAGTTTAAAAAGTTAATTGAAGCCAAACTAAAGGCGGCAAAAGAAGACTACAAATTGCTCTGCAATACGGTAATGCACGGCAATGAAAATGGGACTTCGGATACCTCGCCAACTTTCAAAGTGCTTGAAGAAGGTGCCAGTGCACTCTCCCGGGCAGAAGCTGGTCGGCTTGCCATGCGGCAACAAAAATTTATTCAACATTTGCAATATGCACTCATTCGTATCGAGAACAAAACCTATGGCGTATGCCGAGATACTGGCAAATTAATTTCAAAAGCAAGGCTCAAAGCCGTACCACATGCCACTTTGTGCATAGACTCTAAACTCAACCAATAAACCAATCACACAAACTCTAAAAATGCAACGTTTCTACAAAGCCCTTGGCTTTACTTTTATACTCTTAGTTATCGACCAAGTGATTAAAATTTGGGTAAAGACCCACATGACCATTGGGCAAGAAATCCCGCTAATAGACAATTGGTTTATTATACAATTTGTAGAAAATCCTGGCATGGCCTTTGGTTTAGAGCTTGGTGGCAACTGGGGCAAATTAGCCCTAAGTACATTTCGCCTTATTGCTATTGGCGGGATTCTTTGGTACTTATATAAGCTAGCCAAAGAGAGTGCTGATGGTATGGTTATGTTTTGTATTTCGCTAATACTGGCTGGTGCCACAGGCAATATGATTGATAGTGCATTTTATGGTATAATTTTTAACAGTAGTATGCACCAAGTGGCCGAATTTATGCCCCAAAGCGGTACTTACGGTACGTTTATGCACGGTAAAGTGGTTGATATGTTTGCTTTTCCTGATGTTTTACGAGATAACTTTTCGCTGTTCCGCCCTATCTATAATTTTGCCGATGCTTGTATTACGGTTGCCGTAGTTTTTGTCCTTTTCAACTGGAAAAAATTTGTAAAAGAAGAGAAAAAAGCCCCCTCTAGTGAAACCGTCTAATCGCCCCCAATTTTAAAGCTAAAACTAGATGCTTTCTACTGCACAACTTCCGTTTGTGGGTAAGTTTCTAACATTTTTTCCTCTACATTATAAATATACAATATAATCTTTTTGCTGTCTTGTTTTAAAAGTAAAATGGCATTTTCCTGCAAATATTCATACTTTTTTACTTTATATTTTTCGCCATTCCTTTTTTCTTTTTCAATCATATTCCCTAAAAACCACCGCCCTCCGGCTTTTCCTTTTTGTATGATTTTTATTTTTGAGGGCTCTCCTGGCTCTACCGCAATTACATCTTGTACATTATCAAAGAAAATTAATAACCTGTTATTGTTTTTATTATTTTCAGAAATAATACAACAAAAATCGTTGGCATTATTGTTATTTAACTCGCCATTAACAACGCTATTGTATTCAAAATCTTTATTCTTCTCGGCAGAAAGTGTCCATTTTGCATAATTTTTCTCAAGCATATTATTGTCCGAAAAGTAGCGGCGTAAAGCTAATTTATATTTCACAGGCACTACCTCCCTTGCAGTAGAGTTAGCCAAGATTGAATTAATTTGCTTATAAATATGCGTATTGGCTGTAAATTTTACTGGAATATACCCAACATATCCCCTAAGGCTCTGTATTTTCAGCCATTCTTTTTCACTCTCATTGCCGGCCTTAATTACCTTTACCGTTTCACCATAATTTAAAGACTCAATCACCTTTGAATCATAGGAGTTAGAGGTATATAAGGCTTGGTTATTCTCTATGATGTGTCGAACATTTTTCTTCGAGATAAAGAAAATTCCAAAGCCAATAATTGTAAGGAAACTTACTGCGGTAAGAATCATAATTAAATTTTGCCAAAATATTTTAGTAAATATTTTCCCTTTTATATCTACATCTGCGGCTTCAATGATTCGTGTTTTTAAGGATAGGTTTTCTGTTTTAACTGGTTTTTCTTGTGTACTCATAAGTGCCATAGAAAATTCTTCGCAAGACTGAAAGCGTGCCATCGGTTTTTTTTGGGTCGCTCGGGCAATTATTTCCTCCATCCTGTCGGATACCCCTTTATAAAAAGACTGTGCTGATGGCAGAGGTTCTTTTACAATTTTATTATAAATATCGTATTCAGCCTCATCTTTATCGTAAGGGTACTGTCCTGTAAGCATCTGAAAAAAAGTAACACCTAGTGAGTAAATATCCGACCGTCTATCGAGTACTTGCCCCTTAACTTGCTGGGGACTCATGTAAAAAGTGGTGCCCACCTTTGTTCCACTTTTTGTGTTTAGGTGTCCACTTGTAGTCAAATTCTTTGCAATGCCAAAGTCGATTAACTTAATCTCGCTATCTGGTGTTATGATAAAATTAGATGGTTTTATGTCCCTATGGATAATATCTTTGCTATGGATATGTGCTAAGGCTGAAAGCATTTTTAGCATTAATTTTACCGCCCGAGTTTCAGGGATTGGCCCCGAGACTAAGTCGATATAATTTTCGAGGGTTTCTCCTTTTATAAACTCTGTTATAATAAAAGAGCCATGCTTATTTTCTACATAATCGTATATTGCGAGGATATTTGGGTGGCTTACTGTGGAGAGCAGTTTTGCCTCTTCATGGAAACGGGCTTTTATTAATGCGTTGTTTTCTAAAGCAGGGTTCAGCATTTTCAGGGCTGCTTTTCGCCCTAGTTTTTTATGCACACCAAGGTACACGATAGACATTCCGCCTTCGTCAATCAACTCATCAATTTCGTAGCCTTTTACGGTTTCGCCTACCATTTTAATTCGATTAATCTGCCTTCTTAATTATCAGTTTTTCGCCAAGCAATAAAGTTAATGATTTTTTTTTATTATTATAAATTATATTCTCCGGAGTGGTTTTAAATATGCTACTCAATAGTTCAATATTATCGCCTGGTTTGGTGGGGTATTCGCCATTAGTTTTAAGGCTATCGGAACGCAGATAATGCAAGTAATATATAGATACTGAGGTTTGGTATGTCTTAGCATTTACGTTCCTTTCTACCTCACCTAAATACAAAATATAGGCTAACGATAAAAGTGATGTAACAAAGACAAAAATAGCAGCTGCCCAGTAGATATACTTTTTTTTTGTAGTTGGTTTTATTTTATTTTTTGTTTCAATCTCTTTTTTTCCAATTGTTTCTGTTTTCAAAAAACGTATTACCTGTACTGTTATATTATCATTGCCTCCATTATCTAGTGCTACTTTTGTTAAAATCTCGGCTATATTATTTTCAGCCTCATTGGTTTTTATAATTTCAAAAATTTCCTTTTCAGGGATTTCGGAGTATAAGCCATCGCTGCATAGGATTAAAAAATTTCCATGCTCTGGAATAATTCCTTCTTTTGAAACTACTGGGTTTAGCTTAGCAAAAATGCCTGCTGCTTTTGTTATCTGATTTTTTTTAGGGTGTAGCTCAGCTTCTGCTTCTGTTAAATCTCCTTTATCTATTAGGTTTTGAACAAAGGAATGGTCTTTGGTGAGCCTGAAATATTTTTTTGCTGTACTAAAATAAATTCGGCTATCGCCAGCATGGGCATAGTAAAATTTTTCATCTCTAATTAATACTGCTGTAATTGTAGTGCCCATTCCCCTAAGGCTAGAGTTTAATTGGGCTTGCCTCAAAATTTCAGAGTTTGCATTTTCTAAGGCATTATTAAGCAAATCAAATGGCTTTTTCCCCCATTTTTCCGACAAAAATGAGATGATATTCTTAGCCGCAATTTCGCTTGCCACCTCACCAGCATTACCACCTCCAACGCCATCACAAACAACAAATACATAGCCATTTACAGTATCCGAAGATAAAAAATAATCTTCATTATTCTCCCTCACCTGCCCCTTGTGCGAGTATTCTGAAAAGGTAAAATCTTTTATCGTTGTGGTACGGAGCATTAGTTATTTAGTTTGTATTCAATATAAAAATCAAAGCTAAAAGAGGTCTTAAATTACAATGAAAAGCGAATTGTAATAAGGCTTATGCCTATTTTTATTTTGTCATTATTTTTCAATTCACATGTTTTTTCTTTGTTGTTATTAACAAAAACACCATTTGTACTGTCTAAATCTTTAATGTAAAATTTTCCTGAATAGTAAAAAATCTGGGCATGATAAGCCGAAACAGTAGCATCGGTAATCACGATACTGTTATCGGTTCTACGCCCAATATTTATTTCTGATTTTGTAATTTTATAGGATTTTATTTTGCCCCGGGTATTTACAATTAAAACAGGCTCGCTTGCGGCGACCAAGGCAAATTCTTTTGGTGTAGGTTTTGGTGCGGTTTCAAGAGCTTTCTTTTGTTGTTTTTTTCGCCTTGCGAAAAGGGTAGTGGCTAAAAATACCATTAAAATTAACAATGCAGCGGCTGCAAAAAAATACTCTCGTACAGTAAAGTTATCTAATACATTTTTCTTAGTATAAAAAGCACGCCATTTTTTATTGTTTTTTTCAATTTCAAAATAATTCACTTTTTGGTTTTGCTCTGCTTTAAAGGTAAGTGTGTAAGATTCACTTGCGGGTAATTTTATCCCGGCATCTACATCTTCAAAATATTTAACTGTTGTTTTAGGAATATCGCTACTATTAATTCGAGTATAAATCCCCCCTGTTTTTGTGCATAACTTTATAAAATGGTCAGAAACTGGGGAGTTATTTTTCCCAATATCAGCCACATAAATACTAATTTTATTTTCTTTTGCTAGCTTAATACAGCTTGATAAGTTCTCTTGGTCTAAGTAATTTATTTTTTCAGAAAAAATAAAAATGGCTTTAGTTGTAGGCATAAGTGCTCGTGTTTTTATAAAGTTTAAAGCATAAAAAAGACGAGAAAAAAAATGGTCTTCATCTTTTTGAGTTCTATCATCAATTTTTACGAATGCCATATTTTCAAAGCTGTTTCTAAAGAAATTAAAATCCGCAGAAAACTCAGGGCTAATTATTCCTAAGCAGCTCCCAATTGTATCTTCCCCTGAAAAAAGGCAGGTATTCATTTTGTCAAACTCTTTAAGCCTAGAAAATGTTTCAGATAGTAAATTTACGCTCATGCTATCGCGC
>CAMZKQ010000249.1 GCA_947311265.1 uncultured Chlorobiota bacterium
CAAGCACCGCCCCAAGCCGAGCTTCAAAAGCCGTATATTTTGATATTTCAAAACCACTAAGCTCACTACCCGAAGGCGTTATACATACCGCAAAACTTCGCCGTGAAGCACAAGACGGGCTATCGCACGACAGAAGTGCAGGCGATATTTACTCTGGGCTAGGCGAAAACGACGGTGCTCTACAAAGAGTAATGGGTACACTACAAGGGAACCGCTCCACAGGCATTATTTTTGAAGGGCAATCCACCAACAGCTTCCCAACAGACTGTAATGGTGCAGCTGGGCGAAACGGGCAGTACATGCAAACCATAAATAGCAGCTACCAAATTTACGACAAAGACGGCAGCACTTTAGTAAACAAAACCGCAATGAATACCCTTTTTCAAGGCGTAACAGGAGCCAACAACAACGATGGCGACCCATTAATAATATACGATGAAAATGCAGATCGCTGGCTAGCCGTAGAATTTTCTGTTTCTGACCGGCCCAACAATTATATGCTAATTGCAGTATCCACCACAAATGATGCCACAGGCTCTTGGTACAGGTACTCTTTTTCGATGTATAATAACCAAGGCTCAATTCCTGATTATGAAAAAATAGGTGTCTGGCGAGATGGCTACTACATGGGTACAAATACTTATAGCCTTTCAGACATTTATGTTTTTGAAAGAGAAGCAATGATTGCTGGCGACCCCAATGCACAAATGCTAGAGTGGGACAACCCATACCGCCCTAGCGGTTTTCATGTTACACAACCCGTTGATAACGATGGGCAGTTTGCACCAGAAGGCAGTCCCGGTTTATTCATGGATTTAAAAAGGACAAGCAACTCTACCACCAACAAACTAAGAATATACGAATGCTCCGTAGATTGGGCAGTTCCTAACAACTCTACATTTATAAAAACTCAAGAACTTACAGTAGCGGCTTGTAATACCGTATCGCTTGGCGACCAAAGTGTACACCAACAAGGCAGTGCACAATTACTCGATGCCATTTCGCAAATACTTATGTACCGAGTTCAATACAGAAACTTTGGCGACCACGAAACGCTTGTGGCTTGCCACACAGTAGATGTTGATGCCAGTTCGGCAACACGTGCCGCTATTCGCTGGTACGAACTAAGAAAAAACTCTGGCGACACCCAGTGGGCTATCCGCCAACAATCCACCTATGCCCCAGACAATCACGAACGTTGGATGGGCAGTATCTGCATGAATGCCAACCACGAAATAGCCCTAGGCTATAGCATATCAAGCAGCTCTATGTTCCCTGGCATTAGGTATTGCGGGCAATCCGCAGCTGCCAATGCGGCAGCAAATAGCACAATGGATATAGCAGAAACAACAATTTATAGCGGTACAGAATCCCAACCTGTTATACCTGATGGCATAGGAAAACGCTGGGGCGATTACTCCCTAATGTGTACCGACCCCGAAGACGACTTTACATTTTGGTTTACGACTGAATATTATAATGGAGGTAAAAAAACAAAAATAGCATCATTGCAGCTTTCTACGCCTACCTTTCCGCAAGATTTAAACGTTTTGCCAGTCTCAGATGTAGAAATAGACCTTTCGTTTACACCAAACCCAAACAGCACTACACTAATAGCATGGTCCACAGTACCTATTTTTGGCGAACCTGTTGATGGCACAGCATACAACGTTGGCGATGAAATTGTTGGTGGAGGAACAGTCCTTTCATACGGTACTGTAACTACAGTAACACACTCTGGGCTTACCGAAAACACAACCTACTACTATAAAGCATGGGCACACAATAATGGCAATACAGAATATTCCACAGGAATATTAGGAGAAGGTACAACAGCCTGCCAAACCGTATCAGTAACCCCATGGAACGAGCCAATCAATGATTTTGAATTATCTAACTGCTTTACACAAGAATACGTAACAAGCAATACCGACTGGGTAATAGAAACCGGCAATGGATCAGGCTCGCCAGCAGCAGCACACAGCGGGCTATATAATGCAATGTTAAAAAACAGCTCTACTTCCGACCATAAATCCTTATTGATAATGCCAACATATAATTTTACAGGTAAAATTGGAGCCAACCTCGTATTTTGGCATGCACAATACAAACAATTCTCGTTTCAAGACGAATTAAGAGTATTCTACAAAACTGATGAGCAAGAACCTTGGTCTGAAGCAGCTGCATTTACCAACCAAGTTGCTGGCTGGACAGAAGTAACCGTTCAACTACCACAAGCCGCAGGGGAATCTAGCTACTACGTGGCTTTCGAGGGCAATGCAAAGGGCGGAAAAGGCGTTGTTGTTGATGATATTTCTATTGTTGAGGCTGAATTTGTTTCAGTAAATGAATTAGAAGCACTAGGCACGCAGGTTTTTCCTAACCCATCAGCTAGTGGTATCTTTACTATCGAAGTTGCTGAGAAAATGATACAAGCAGAAATGCAAATTACGGATATTTCTGGTAAAGAAATTTTAAAGCAAGTAGCAAATACTTCCACTCAAAAAATTGACTTGTCTGCACAGGCCAAAGGCATTTATATCCTTACACTTACCAAAGGCAACAAAGTATTTACTTCTCGCCTTGTTATAAAATAAATTTAAACTCCTTTTTTAATTAAAATCCCGGTACAACCGGGGTTTTTTTGCTTTTATTATGAAAACGATATTTACTTTTTTTTCGATTTGCTTTATACTTAGCTCTATATTTATAGCCAAGGACTACACGCAAAATTATAAAGTTACCATCTTTACCAAACCAGATTGCGGAAAATGTAACGGAAGTAAACTTTTCTTTATCGAAAATAAAATTACATTTAACGAATGCCCACTACACAACAAAAGTTGCGAAGATAAAATGTGGAATCAGCTAGCTAGTATTGGTGTTGGGGCATCGGTTACTCCTGTAATTTTAGTTAATGGGTTTGTGGTATTCCCTATTTTTGAAAGTGGAGAAATACAGCACGTAACTCATCAGGAATTTTTGCCCCACCTTAAAGCATTACTAGAAGAGGGCAAGCACTTACCTTACAGCTATTCGGGGCAAGACATACTCCGCCTATACACTGGCAAAGAATATGTTGCAACAGCAACTCCACAAGTAGGCAGTTACCGAGGTTTAAGTGGGCAATTTTACATTATTACAGGCAGTTTCCGAAATAAAAAAAATGCCCTTCTTCAACAAAATA
>CAMZKQ010000250.1 GCA_947311265.1 uncultured Chlorobiota bacterium
AATTGAACTAATTGACCTAACACAACCTACTAATAATCAAAATATTAACAAAAACAAATCGACTGCATACCAGCAGCCAGTAGCACCTGTAATTCAAGCAAGGGAAAAAATTAAAGCCCCAAGAAAGCCTAAAAAATCAACCGATTTAGAAAAATTTATCGGCGAAAATTTACTGGTAAAAATTGCCATTTTCATACTTATTTTAGGCGTAGCCTTTTTAATAAAATGGGGCATCGACAATGAATACATCAACGAAGTAATGCGTATTGCAATAGGCTTTGGGGTGGGCGGAATTTTGCTTACTCTTGGGTTTTTATCTCGAAAAAAATATGCCTCATTTAGTGCCGTGTTATCTGGTGGTGGCATTGCCTCTTTGTACGTTTCTACCGCACTTGGGTTCCAGCTCTACGAACTATTTACACAAACATTAGCATTTATTATCTTGCTGATAATCACCGTATCTACAGTTGTAATGGCCTTGGGTTACGATAAAAAATCGCTTGCCATTTTTGCCCTTCTGGGCGGATTTGCATCGCCACTAATGGTTTCAACAGGGGCCGGAAATTATGTTATTTTATTTAGTTATATTTTAATTTTAGATGTAGGAATGATGGCACTTGCCTACTTTAAAAAGTGGAATTTGGTAAACCTGCTTTCGCTAATTTTTACGATGGTTTTATATGCCAGCTGGCTGGTTGGTGTTAGCCAAAGTTACTCAGAACCAGTGCCATATTCAGGGGCTTTTGGATTTGCAACGGCTTTTTATTTGGTCTTTTTTATGATGTTTATTCTAAATAATATCAAAACAAAGTTTAAAGCCTTTGATATGGTATTGCTTATGTCGGCAACCTTTGGCTTTTTCTCGGCTGGGCTTTATTTACTGCATGAATGGAGGCCTGAATTAAAAGGACTATTTACCATTTCCATTGCCGTATTTAATTTTATTTTTGCCTACTGGTTTTACAAAAATAAAAAGGTAGATAAAAACCTAATCTACATGCTAATAGCCGTTGTACTTACACTCACTAGTGCCAGTGCACCCGTACAATTAGAAGGACAATATATTACCATATTTTGGGCAATAGAATCTGCCGTTCTACTTTGGTTGGCACAAAAATCGGGCATCTTACTTATTCGTATAAGTTCGGCAATTGTATTTTTCTTAGCCCTAATTAGCCTTGTAATGGATTGGTACTCAATATATCTAAACTTTTACTTTATACCGGGCGAGGACACTATGCCAATCATTTTCAACAAAGGATTTATAACTGGAATTACTGTAATTGTAGCCATGATAGCCAATGTATTTTTACTTAAAAAGGATACAAAGTTAAGCAGGGTTAAAAAACTATCTGCCCAAGGTTTTCAAACATTAGTTACACTAATTTTGATAGTTTTTATGTACTTAGTTTTCTTGCTCGAATTAAATTACCATTTAAAATATTTGTTTGAAGACAGCCATACCCGCACTGTTTTTAATGGGTTTTACAATTTAGTCTATATTTTATCAGTAATAACTTGGGCAAGTGCCCGAAAAATAAAAGTTCTAATGCCAATAATGGCAGTGATTAGCTACTTTACCACATTTGTTTTCTGTACCTACTTTTATAGCGAATACCAAGATTTACTACAAAATATTTATTTAGGAAGTGGCGAAAATAAGTATTACCTCTATCGGCTATTGAGTGCAATTGCAATTTCAGCCGCAGTAATTGTAGCTTGGGCAGGGCTAAAAAAAATGTTCGGGAAAGACAATATTTTCACACGCATTTCCCTATGGGTTACTAGCTTTGCAGTCCTCTTTATTTTTAGCCAAGAACTACTAAACATATCCTCGCTTTTTGCCAACACCCCATTAACAAACATTAATTTAAGCAGCTACCAATACCAGCTAGAAGCACTACACGAAAATATTTTCAGAATTGGCTACCCTGTGCTCTGGGGTGTATTTTCATTCCTGCTAATTATTGCCGGCATGAAATTTAAAAATAAAGATTTTAGAACCATAGCACTCGCTGTAATTTCGGTTACCCTAGTAAAACTTTTTGCCTACGACGTTTGGAACATGAGCGGCATAGGCAAAGTAATTGCCTTTATATCCCTAGGGATTTTACTACTTATAGTCGCTTTTTTATATCAAAAACTAAGAAAAATATTTGTTGGGCAGGAAGATAATAAAGCTAAAACCACTAATACTGATGTACCTAAAACACAAGCAAACAAAGACGACACCTTAAATAAATTTTAAGACATAAAGCACCTTTATAATATACGCGCTTTTAGCTTTTGGATTATTTTCGACTTATTCTGTAGATTACAAACACAAAAACTGGCAAAAAACCATTAATATACCACTAAATTACTAGATAATCCTTTTCAAACTTGTACATTTTTTATACCTTTGGGAATTATAATTTCCAAACCCAAATGAAGTAAAAATCATGTTAAAAAAAGTAATCTACACAACACTTATTGCAGTCCTTTTTTCTGCCTGTGCCAACCCAAAAGTAGCAGAAAACTCTACAGAAACAAAAGAAGACACTAACAAAGCTATCCCTACACTTGCCGATTTTGACAAAGAAGCAGGAAAATACGTTGGGAAAGAAGTAAAAATATCAGGACTGGTTACACACATCTGCGAACATGGCGGAAAAAGCATGCACCTAACCAGCGATGATGGTAGCGAAATGAGCATAAAAACCAAAGGCGACCGTTTTTCCAACACACTCACAGGCAGCAAAGTAACCGTATATGGCACCGTTAGCGAATTTAAAATGAACGAAGACTACCTAAAAAAATGGGAAACCCAAAGCATGGCAGAACACCAAGAAAATGGCGACGACGATGCTTTTAACAACGCCTCGGAGCAAATAAAAAACTACCGAGAGCAAATGAAAAATTCTGGCAAAGATTACATCTCTTTCTACTCACTCGAATACAAAAAACATGAAGAAAAAAAGTAGCCCAGCTATGATTGCTCTACGAAAATGGAGCCGTATCTTGCACCGAGATATAGGCTTCTTTTTTGTTGGCACAACAATTATTTATGGGCTATCAGGCCTAGCCCTTAACCATATAAACGACTGGGACCCTAGCTACTCTGTTCAAACACACCAATACAAAACAGAATTAGACTTTTCGCAAGACCATTTTTCAAAAGAAAACCTAGACCAATTTCTTAAAGAAACAGGCTATTTAGATATTTACAAAAATCACTACTACCCCAATAAATCAACACTTAAAATTTTCCTCAAAAACAACTCCTCCATTCTAATGGACACAAAAACAGGAATTGCCGATGCCGAAATTGTACAAAAACGCCTACTTTTTTACGAAGCAAATCTACTCCACTACAATCCTACTCGCTGGTGGACATGGTTCATATCATATCTATAAAAG
>CAMZKQ010000251.1 GCA_947311265.1 uncultured Chlorobiota bacterium
AAGCTGTAAGAACTTTTTTGGACGGCGACTATGCTTATATTTCAGATAAAAACTTAGGGCTAGTTAAGTACAATCTAAAAACAGATGTGGCAGAACTAATTGCCCCAAAAGGGCCAAGAAAAAACTACACTGCAAAAGCATCTTTCTCGGGAGAAAAGCTATACATAGCAGCTGGCACAAGGTCAGACAAAAAATGGATAGATGGCGAATATTTTACATTTGAAAATAACCAGTGGAAATCCGTACAACTAGGCCGCCCAGAAGTGAACGATTTTTTCTCCATATATGCCGACCCCAAAGACCCATCGCATGTATATATAGGGGCATGGAAAGAAGGCTTATTTGAATTTAAAGACGACAAACTAATCAACCAGTTTACCAATATAAATAGCTCCCTACAAGGGCTTGGCTCATACATAATTCCTACCGGAATGGTTAAAGATTCCGAAGACAACCTATGGGTAGCCAACTACCGAGTAGGCGAACCAATATCCGTAAAAACACCTAGCGGTGATTGGAAAAGTTTTGGCTTCAATGGCACAATTACAGGCGTAGAAACAGGCAATATGATAATAACAGAAAACGATAACATCTGGGTAAACTTTGAGCGAGGAGCAGGCCTCTTCGCCTTCAACGATAATAACACCCCACTAGACGACACCGACGATAGTTACAACCGCTTCTACCCAACAAGTGCAACAGGAGAAGCCTACTCCAAAAATATCTATTCCATGGCAATAGATAAAAATAACGAAATTTGGGTAGGGCTAAGCGAAGGCATTGTTGTTTACCACAACCCCGAAAATGTTTTTGATGGCGACTATTTTTATGCCGATAAAATACAACTCACCGCTTATGGGAAAGACACCACAGAGCAATACCTATTAGGCACAGAGGCAGTAACTGCCATAGCCGTTGATGGAGCAAACAGGAAGTGGCTAGGCACTCAAAACTCGGGCGTTTTCCTTGTCGCAGAAAATGGCAAAGAAGAGCTACTCTCTTTCAGCAAAAATGATAGCCCTCTACCTTCCAATACAATTTTAGATATTGCAATAAATCATAGCTCTGGCGAGATATTTTTTGTTACAGACAAAGGCACAGTTTCCTACCGTGGCGAAGCGACCAAAGGTGGCGATAAATTTAAAAACGTATATGTATTCCCCAACCCTGTTCGCCCAGATTACACAGGAAAAATAGCAGTAACAGGCCTGGCAGACGATGTAAATGTGAAATTTACAGACATCAGTGGCAACCTTGTTTACGAAACAGAAGCACTCGGCGGGCAAGCCATTTGGAATGGAAAAACATTTTCTGGCGACAAAGTGCATACAGGAGTTTACCTCGTTTTTTGCTCCAATGCCGATGGCTCTGAAACCTTTGTAACAAAACTACTGTTTATGAACTAGTCCTTTTTTGTGAAAACAAAGCCCTTGGCTTAGGACAACAAAAAGCAGCCCCGTAAGCAAATCACCCGAGGAAGTAGAGCCATAGGCAAGCATTTGTAAAAATGCTTTATGAATTTGATGGGGGCTAGCACCTATCGTATCAAGCAAATTTTTTAGGCGAGCAAAGAATTTGCCTTCGCAGGCTTGGGTTAGCAGTGCGTTGGAAATTAGGTTGTTAGTTTTTGATATTTCTAAAATATCTAACTTTAACTTACTATAATCCCAATTTTCGATAATTTCAAGAATAGAAAGCCCAAAAAGCAAACCTGCATTAAAATCATCGCCACTTGGGGTAAGCCCGAAGCCAAAGCCTTTCATGTTTTTTGCACAAGCTAGCAGGTTGCCCTTTTGGGCAAAGGAAAAAGCAAACTTCATCTGTTGTACAAACGCCCTATCAAAAGCCGACTGAAAAAACTGCTCCCTTTCTGGGGCAAGTAAAAAGGCTAAGGATTTTTCAGGAAACTGCGAAACACAAGCCTCTTTAAAGCCGAGAAGTGCTTGGTGAAATGTCAGCTTGTTTATACATAGTTTGCTATTTTCTATATCTAATGTTTTGCGAGCAAGGCAATGCTTGCCAACTATTATTTCCTTTTCGGAAACAGTAATATTTTTAACTGTTGAGATATTACAACCCTCAATATAAATTGAGTTGGGAGCAAAGTATGCCATTTGCTTTACCAAAGCAATAAGGTTTCCGCTTAAAGTGGAAAAATTACAAACATTTTTGTAAACCGAGTGTTGGGAATACTGCCCAGTTAAGAGCCTATCACCAACAATTATTTTAGGCACTTATAAGCGTTTTATACTCCTCTGCCGACATTAATTTGCCTGTTGAAGAAGTCGAAATTTTAATAATCCAGCCTTCGCCGTAAGGGTCAGAATTAATCAATTCAGGTTGGTCTTCAAGCTGCTCGTTAAACTTTGAAACAGTGCCATCAAGAGGCATAAATAAATCGGAAACCGTTTTTACCGCCTCTATTGTGCCAAAAGTATCGCCTTCTTTAAGGTCTTCATCTTCGGTATCCACTTCTACAAAAACAATGTCGCCCAATTCGCCTTGTGCAAATTCAGTAATGCCAATAGTTGCGGTATCACCCTCTATCAAAACCCACTCGTGGTCTTTGGTGTATTTTAGATTTTCTGGAAAGTTCATTTTAATATTTTAAAGTTATCAATAAAAGTTGCTATTTCATTTTTTACAAATGTAAAAAAAAAACAAGCATACTAAAGGGCTTTCTTCAAAATTTCTTATCTTTTAAACTAAAGTGATAAAATACCAATTTCATTAAATGATTTTGTTATTTTTGTAGCCACTTTGTTTTAACTTACCAACAATAATGTCGGCAATTGCAAAAATAAAAGCACCCATACAAGAGGAAATGAAAGAGTTTGAAACTTTTTTTAAAAAAGCAATGCAAACCAAAGTCCCTCTGCTCGATATTATTACACGTTATATTATAAGGCGTAAAGGCAAGCAAATGCGTCCTATGCTGGTTTTTCTCTCGGCTAAAATCTGTGGAGGCATTACCGAAAGCACCTACTCGGCAGCTGCCCTTATAGAACTTATGCACACCGCCACCCTTGTACACGATGATGTGGTAGATGCCTCATACGTTCGCCGTGGTTTCTTTTCAATTAATGCTTTATGGAAATCTAAAATTGCCGTTTTGGCTGGTGATTTTTTACTCTCAAAAGGATTACTTTTAGCAGTGGAAAAACAAGAGTTTGAGTTATTAGCAATTGTGTCAGAGGCAGTTAAAGAAATTGTTGAAGGGGAACTTATCCAAATGGAAAAGGCGAGAAAGCTGGATATTACCGAAGCGGTGTATTTTGATATTATTTATAAAAAAACAGCTACACTAATTGAAGCCTGTACCGCAAGTGGAGCAAATTCTGCTAAGGCAGATGAAGAAATAATTAAACAAATGCGTCTTTTTGGAAAATATGCAGGTATCGCTTTTCAGATAAAAGACGACCTATTCGATTATCAAGCGACTAACCTGACTGGCAAGCCGGCTGGCAACGATTTAAAAGAAAAAAAAATTACACTCCCCCTTATTTTTGCCCTTTCGCAAGTAGAGAAGAAGGAGAAAAAAAAAGTACTA
>CAMZKQ010000252.1 GCA_947311265.1 uncultured Chlorobiota bacterium
GTTGGCGGAGCTGTGTTGCCATTTGCCCCATTGATGTGGCTAGCTCGCCAACTTCATCATTTGAACTGCTTAAAATTTCGATATTTAGGTTGCCTTCGGCAAGGCGTTTTGAGGTTTCTGTAAGTTGAATTATTGGCTTGGCAATTCGCCTGCTAATTATTAAAATAATAATAGAGGCAAGAACGAGTAAGCTCACTATAACATAAAACATCAGTTTTAGGTAGCCCGTTTGTTGTTCTTTCATTACGGCAACGGCATCGTCAATATCATCAATGTAATTCCCAGTGCCTATGACCCACCCAAATGGCTCGTACAGAAGTAGGTAGCTTCTTTTTGGTTTGGGGTCTCCGTTTTTCACTTTCGGGAAGCGGTAATCTGAAAATCCGCCACCGTTAGTGCCTTTGCGAAGGAAATCTTTAATGATATATTTGCCATCTACATCTTTTACATTAATTCTATTTTTTCCTTGTGCTGCTCGGTTGCTCGATACTATGTTTGTTCCTGCAAGATTATCGACCCAAAAATAACCGTTGCTGCCGTATTTCATGTTACGTATTATTTCTGCTCCTAATTTTTTTGCAGAATCTAGGCTCATATTGCCTTTTTTATGCTCGTTACGCAAGGTGGTAAGCATGGTATGTACGGTTTCTGTTTCCCAGCGGGCAATGGTATCAAAATCTTTTCGCATCGTATCTTCGTAGGCAAAGAGGGAGCTTTTGCCTGAGTTGCCTGTCATGAAAGCAATCATCACGCCGATGGCAATCCCAACAATAAGTGTTGGGCTGATGGATAGGCTAATTATTTTTGAAGCTATTTTTTTCAATTCAGACTAGTGCCTTTAATTTTAGATGTATGAAGCCAGTTTGGCAAGTTGCCTTGCGAGTAGTTTAAGTATTTAATTTTCAGTACCTAATAAGCATTCCACTTTAGTAAAAGCTCTCGCAAGGCAATTTTTTAGCTTGCTGCTATTTTAGTATATGCAAATAAGGTGCTAAACTTTTTAGAGGGGTATTTATTTCTTCAATAATTTATCCCTTTCGCCTTCAAATCCTGGTTTTTCGAGTAGGGCAAACATATTTTTCTTGTATGCTTCAACGCCAGGTTGGTCAAAAGGGTTTACCCCAAGTAAGTAGCCACTAATGCCACAGGCTTTTTCAAAGAAGTAGATAAGTTCGCCTATTTCGGCTTCGCAAAGGGTGTCTAGTTCTATGCGGATATTAGGCACACCGCCTTCGATATGGGCGAGCATAGTACCTAGTTCTGCATTTTTATTTACCTCGTCCAAATCTCGCCCAGCGAGATAATTTAGCCCGTCCAAGTTAGCCTCATCGGTGGGTAGTTTAAATTTGTTATCTGGTTTGTTAATTGAAATTACGGTTTCAAATAGGTTGCGTCTGCCTTCTTGTATGTACTGCCCCATGGAGTGTAGGTCTGATGTAAAATCTACGCTTGCCGGAAAAATGCCTTTGCCTCCTTTGCCTTCGCTTTCGCCGTAGAGTTGCTTAAACCACTCGGCAATGTAGTGTAGTTTTGGGTTGTAGTTGGCTAAGATTTCAATATCGAAGTTTTTTGCAAGTAGTGCGTTTCGTATTGCGGCGTATTTTACTGCTGGGTTGTTGCCGGTTTCTGTTTCTAATGCCATTTTTTTTGCTCCTCGTACGAGTTCTCTAATATCGAATCCTGCAATAGCAATTGGCAAAAGCCCTACAGGTGTAAGTACAGAGAATCGTCCGCCTATATCGTCGGCAATGTCGAATGTTTTGTAGCCTTCGGTATTGGCTAGTTTTTTTAATGCTCCTTTTTTTGCATCTGTAATTGCAATGATTCTTTTTCTGGCGCCTTTTCTTCCGTATTTTATTTCTAAATCTTTTTTGAGTACTCTAAATGCTAATGCTGGTTCGGTGGTTGTGCCTGATTTTGAAATAACGGTAAGTCCATAGGAGTGTTTGTAAAGAAGTACTTGCAATTCGTGCAAATAGTCGGCACTAATGTTTTGCCCAGCAAAAATAACGAGTGGGTATTTTCTTTCTATTCTAAGGTTTTCAAAACTACCTGATAGTGCTTCTATTATTGCTTTTGAGCCAAGGTATGAGCCACCTATGCCGATAACTACCATTACTTCTACGCTATTGTGTATTTTTTTTGCTGTGTTTTCAATATCTGTAAGTAGCTCGTCGGATAGTTCGCTGGGCAGGTTTACCCAGCCTAGAAATTCGCTACCTTTTCCTGTTTTTTGGTGAAGTGCTGTGTTTTGCACTTTTGCTTCTTCTTTAAATTTTTCAAATTGTTGTTTATCAACAAATTTAAGGGCTTTGCTTATGTCTAATTTCATGTTTTAATTAATTGTATTATCTTTTTATTTGAGTTTGTGTTCGTTTATCATTATCTTTTTCCCTTTAAGGGAGAACCAACTGAATGAGTTTCTGTTTTCGTTGTATCCTTGGGCAAATATATTGTTTTGTTTTTGTTTTTTTCCGTCGATATAAAATATGTTATTGGGGTTATCTATCAGTAGGCTGTGTGCCCTATTTGGGCTCGTTAGTATTTGTGCGTATTTTGCTTTTACTTCTGTCCCGTTTACTCTATAATAGCTATCTTTCCCTTTTTTATAGTTCTGGTAAGTGGGGTTGGTGTTCCATGTTACTCTATCAAATTCTCCTAGTTTTTTACCATTTACAATAAGGTAGAATTTTCCATCCTTCTTGCCAGCAAAGCAGTATTTTCCATCAAGCACTTCGTGTTTAGTTACATTTTTGAATGGCCCGAATGTTTTATTATCAACAAAAACATAAGCCCCTCCATTTTTTTTGTAGCGAATGAGGAAAAATCCTGTTTTGTCAATTTTCACATCAGATTTTTCATAAGGGCCATATTCTTTGCCGTTGATATTTACAAAGCTGGCTCCATCACGGTCAAATTTATAAGCGTAAGTATTTTCTTTTATTGTAAGCCAAGTTATCTTGCTGTATGGCCCGTAGGTTTTGCCTTTTATTAGTACAAAGTCTTTGTCTTTTAAGGTGGTATAGTAGTAGTTTTCTCGCTGATAATAATCAACGTTATATTTTTTATAAGGGCCATTAATTTTACCATTGATGCTGTAATATTTTTTATCCTTATAGGTAGTGTATCGAAAATAAGTATTGCCTTTTTTGTCAGTATTAAATTGTGTACTCCCATACGGGCCATAAGGTTTTCCGTTGATGTTACCGTAAGCTTTTCCTTGTAGTGAGTAATGATAGCTATACTTTCCTGTTTTGGGGTCTAATGTAGCTTTGCTAAAATTGGATGAGCCTTGGTATCTTCCGGGTTCTAAATTCTGGACATCTTTACCGTTTAGGTTTACTTTCCATTGCCCATGATTGGCGTATGCAAATATATATTTCCCGTTATCCGAAATTTTCAATACTCGTACCTGTACTCTACCATATTTAGGGTGCTTATCTACCTCTCTAATTATTTTTCCGTTTACAATCAGTTTCCATTTTCCGTTTTCTTGAGCCACAAAGGCATAGTTGCCATTCTTTGCTAAGGCTATTCGCCTTACTTGTGGGCGGGGGTATGCTCCTTTTGTAAGTTCTATTTTTCTTATTTTTTTACTATTTAGATAAATGTACATTTGTTTATTAGTAGAGGCAAAAAACACATTCTCATAGTAACTGTGCAAAACTTTTGTAAAAGGGCCATAAGTTTTCTCTGCCCTATGGTGATACCACTTCCCATTTTTTTTGTAGCTATACACTTCATTGTCGTTAGAAAACATAATTTCTTGGTAAGGGCCTTTTTTCTTACCGTTTTCGATGCAGTAATAGACCACTGCACTGCCTTTAATTTTACTGATAAAAATTCGGCTTTCTGTTCCTTTTTTAGTGATTGCAAGTTGGTGTTCTAACTGAAAAATGATTTCTTCTCCGCTCCCTAGCGTGTATGCTAATTGGCTTTTTATTTTTTGTGAATACCCTGAAAAAGCAATAAAAAAAGATAAGAGTGTAATAAAAAAACATTTCATTGTTTATTTCTTAAATTAAAAAGTATCCCAAAAGTAATAAAAATACTTGATTTGTATTAATTTATTTGCAGATAATTAAATGCTCGTTGCTATTCCCTTTGCAAAAGTAGAACTAAAAATCTATAAAAGAAATACCAACCAACTGTATATAAAAGTGTTACGGTTTATTTTATTGTATTTACTCCTTATTCCTATTTAACAATACTGAAAAAACAAAACAGCAATATAACAACTAACACTCATTGCCTAGAAGCCATTTTTTCTGCCCAAGAAAATATTTAGCGTTTTTTATTTCACTTTATTTTTAGCACTTTTGTTTAAATTTTTTTTACTTAAAACACAATATGAAGCAAACACTATTAGTATTAGCCGCCATTTTATTTATATTTTCGCCTTTGCTAAAGGCACAAGATTCTAGTTTTTTTTCGCTTGATGCTCAAATAAGAACTCGTGGCGAATACCGAAATGGCTACAAAGCCCTTCCTACGGAGCTAAACAAAGCCGCACTTTTTGTAGCACAACGCACACGCTTAGGCGTAAAATACAATACCAAGAAAATAAATATAAGTGTTGAAGCACAAGACGTTAGGGCTTGGGGCAACGACTCAAAAGTTACTGCAACAGGGGCCTATGGCACGCAAGCGAGCATGAATGTATATGCTGCTTGGGCAGAAATTTTCCTTACCAAAGAACTATCCTTAAAAGCCGGTAGGCAAGAGCTTAGATACGACGATGGTAGGCTACTGGCTTGGCGTAACTGGGGCAGCTTTGGGCAAACCTATGATGCCGCTTTACTGAAATTTAAGAATGAAAATTTAAGCGTTGATTTTGGGGGCAGTATTAACAATATGTCCGAAAGTAAATTTAGTGCCGATTATGCCTCCTCCAATTTTAAACACATGGGGCTAGCCCACCTAAAGTACCATATAAATAAGCCACTGTCCATATCCGGAATATACCTACTCACTGGGCGAGAGCAAAGTATGGATACTATACACTACCTAAATACAGTAGGCACAAACATACTTTACAAACATAAAAATAGCCCTCTTTACCTTAGGCTAAGTGCCTATTATCAAAATGGAAAAATAAACGACTCTATAAAAGCCAATGCCTTTTTAGTAGGCATAGAGGGCGGTTATAAATTTGGAAACTTTTATGCAGGCACAGGGCTAGACTATATTTCTGGCGACAATACAAATACCACAACTACCAACGAAGCATTTGACCTACTTTATGGAGCAAGGCACAAATATAGTGGTACATTAAACTACTATACACAGGCTAAACATACTAAATTTGGTGGGCTTATCAACCCCTATATTGATTTAAAATACAAACTCAATAAAACCCACAAATTCAGGCTGAAAATACACTACTTTCAACTCGCACAGGACGTGCTAAGTGGCACATCTGGCGATGCGTATTACAAAAAAAACCTTGGCGAAGAACTCGATTTTACTTACCAATACAAACTCACTAAATTTGCAAAACTACAAGTAGGATATAGCACCTACTTCGCTACCGAAACCCTTAATACATTCAAAGGCGTTACCGACACCGATAAACCAGAGCAGCCCAATTATGTGTACATTATGCTTACACTAAAACCACAACTTTTTAGTATCAATAAATAAAAACAAACCATGGAAGTCGAAAATAATTACAACGATTACAACAAAACCCACATTCAATTTCAGGAAGTGAGGGATTTTGGGGCACTCATGGGTGCAGCTTTCAGCTTTTACAAACAAGAGTTTAAATTACTAACCAAAGCCCTCCTTTTTTTTGCCACTCCATTTGTTGTAGTAGGCACTGTTTTGCTAGGCATAATGGGCAGCCTACTTATGGATTTTCGAGGTCCAGAAGATTCTATGGTTATTCAAATATTTAGTTTCATTGCAGGTTTTATGCTTTTGCTTTTGATTGGCTACAGCATGGTAAATGCGGTAATCCACAATTACACCAACATTTATGTTGAAAAAGGAAAAGGTAATTTTGAACTAAATGATATTTGGGAGGGCGTAAAATCAAACTTTTTCAAACTATTTTTCGACCAGTTGGCTATAGGTATAGCCGTTTTTATTGGTTTGATGTTTTTTTTATGTTCCCGGTATTTACCTACAAACGGCACTTTCGTTTGTATATATAATAAGTGTACGAGAAAAATTACCCTTTACAAAAGCCATTTCAAGAAGCTTTGAAATCATAAAAGACAACTGGTGGATTACCTTCTTGGTAGTGATGGTGGTAGGCATGATATTGGGTTTCATCTCCTACATATTTGTAATCCCAGCTTATGCCATAATGATTATTGGCACTACAATGAACGAGTTTAACGCCGCCATGCTTTATGGCGGTATCGCTTCTCTTTTACTCTTGTTTTTATTTCAGATATTTGCCTACTCCATACAACAACTGACCATTAATTTTCAATATTTTAGCTTGGTCGAAGAGAAAGAAAGCCCAGAATTACTTCGCCGAGTAAACGCAATGCGAAATACAGTGGACAGCGAACCCGAAAGCAAATTTAGCTTCGCTACCGAAAAAGAAAATCAACCAACAGAAGTAAACCCCTTTTCAGATGCTGCAAAAGAAGACAACAAATACGATGACTTCGAGCGGTTTAAACCAAAATAGGACTTCAGCCCCCTTAGCCATTTCCGAATAGTATTACAGTAAGTTTACAAATGTCATCAGTACTTCTATCGGAAAAAAATCACACTATAAAAGTAAATGAGTACTCCAGCAATATGCTTTATAATAAACAGTATAAAAACTAAGCAGACCAGTTTTGAAAAGGAGGCACACCATGTTTTTTTAACTCCAAAACTAATATTCCGATACACCTTATATAAGGGGCATGGTATTGAACTTGCAAAAACAGAAATTGAAAGTGGCTGCGATTTCCTTATAGCAGTAGGTGGCGATGGTACAGTTAATGAAATGGTTAATGGCTATATGCTTGCCAGCCCAAAGGCTCGGAAAAAAGTTATCCTTGGGCTTTTGCCCAAAGGCACAGGAAACGATTTTGCCAGAAGCATTTTTGCAAAAAAAGGATTAGCACAGCTTTATAACTCTATTAAAAACAAACATATTTCCCCTACGGATATTTGTCAAATTAGCTTCACAAACCCAGCAGGAAATCCACAACAACGTTATTTTATTAATATTGCTGATATTGGGATTGGTGCAAATACAGTTCAGATTGTAAATAATTCTAAAAAAAGGCTAGGCAGTAGTATCACTTTTTTGCTTGCCATTTTAAAATCGTTTGTAGGTTATAAACATCTGGAAGTAAAAATATCTAGCCCCAGCTATAACTATTCAGGAAAAATTGTTAGTGCCTGTTTTGCCAACGGCAAATGGTTTGGAAGTGGCCTAGGCATTGCTCCACACGCTAGTTTAAACGATGGAAAAATAGCACTCGTTGTTATTGGAGAGGTAAAAATGCGCACTTTTTTAGCCAAATTACCCTCCCTGAAAAAATTAACGAAAATTAAGCATCAAAAAATCACCTACCAGAAAGTAGAGTATTGCAAAATTGAACCAATTTCAGAAAAATGCCCCTTGGAAGCCGATGGCGAATTTTTGGGCTATTTACCAGCAGAAGTTCGCATATACAAACATGCTACACAATTTTTAACCTCCGAAAAGTAGCCGCTATTTTATATTTGCCTTAATCAATAGGGATAAAAACCTATTTTTTTCTGATATTTTATCTTTTAGGGTTGCCAGATTAAAAAAATAATCCTTTATTTGCAGAATTATTAATCTAATTTACTTAAACATGAAAAAAGTATTATTTATTGCGATTGCAATATTCACCATGAGTGCCGTTATGGTATCTTGTGCCGACGAAGTTGCCAACGAGAAAAAGAAAGTTGAAAACAAAGTAGAAGAAGTTGTTGAGGACGTAAAAAAAGTAGTTGAAACCACCGAAACAGAGCAGCTTTTTACTTGCTCAAAATGCAAAGATGGCAAAACATTTAAGAAAGGAGAAAAATGCTGCGATGCTGAAATGATAGAAATCAAATGTTGTTCTGACGACAAAAAAAAATGTGATGCTGACAAAAAAGGCTAGACATACACTTTACAAATTTTAACAAAACGACTATAAAAAAAGCAGCAAGACATTTCTTGCTGCTTTTTTTGTAGTTAATTTAACCTAAATATTCCCAACTAAAATATCCCTCCTCCTGCTTTACCTTCGTTGTCCTGCTGAATGTCTTTTTTTATTTTCTTTACAGTTCGCCCTTTGCTAAATCGGTACGAAAGCCTAAGTACAACTACATTTTGGGCAAATTTAATATCGTTTACAGCCGTTTCAGTATAAGTACCTGTGTTGGTATAGTTGCCTTGGTTATGATTTATGCCCCAATTTATAGGCAAAAGGTAGGCTAACATTACATTGGCTTTGCCTTTCAGGAAAGGCTGTTGCACAAAAAGTAGCCAGTTATCAATATCATCGCTGGTGTATCCCTGTGCATTTATTACTTTTTCCATGCCTTTTTGGTAAACCAACCCTAGCACCGTATTATATTTTTTATCAATATAAAGCATTTTTTGCTCCATGTTCCAATCCGTTAGGTTAAAGGTATTTTCGTTATAGGCTATTGATTTTTGGTAGTAATTAAGGTTGGTTTGCAAAATTACTTTTTGCTTAAAAAGCGGAATTGTAAAATTGCCTTTAACCCCTTTATTGGTATAATTGCCCACATTATCGTAGCTAAACTGTATGCTGCCGTCATTGGCTTCGCTTATCGTTCGGGTGATATAGTTGTTAGAGCGGTGGTAGTAAGGCTCAATAGCAAAAAGCCCGTCCATTGCACTAATGCGGACTGCCAATTTATGCGTAAGCGAGGGGGATAGCAAAGGGTTACCCACTTCGGTTGTGCGTTGGTCTATGATGTGCGTAAAAGGAGTGGCTTGGCTAATATTAGGGTAATGTGCTCGGGTTCTGTACTTTAATTTTACAGTAACAATATCTATTGGGCGGTAAGAAATATCGGCATGGGGCTGGTAGATGAAGTAATTTCGCCCAATTCCGTTAATTTTTGGGCTGCTATTTTCTACTGCCATACCTGTTTTTATGCTCACTTTTTTTGTGATTTTCCACGAATAATAGGCATATAATTTGCTCCTCAAATCAGTAAGTTTAAAATTTACAGTATCCTTAATTCCAGTAGATTCTGTAGATAGCATTGTGGTTGAGAAAAAATTATTTTCTAATTTTTGCCACGAATTACCATAACCTACCATTAGGGAAGAATTATTCTTAAAGGAATGTTCCCACTCTAAAAATAATTTAGAAAAATATTTTTTATTTTCTCCATCTTCTTCTCTGCTGTACCCGTTGGATTGGCTTAGTTTATTAGTAAATTCATCAGTATAATTTAGGATACTAAAATCTGCATTTATTTTATTTCTATTGTTCAGTTTTCCGATATAGAAAAAAGAGTTTGAAAAACTCTGTGGTTTCGACAGGTTTTCCATATCCGATCTAAATTGCTCTACCTCAATACCATTATCAAAATGCTTAACATCATATTTCTGGGTAGTGAGATTTGATGCCGGTGGAAATGCCCTAATATTACTCTCGAAGCTAATGGTGTGTTTGGGGTTGATGTAATAATCCGTACCCAGCGTTAAGTTACTATTGATTGATTTTCCCAGCGTATTTTTTTTGCCTAAAGGCAAACTGTTTTTTATTTCGTAGCCGTTGGCAAATTCTTTTTCAGAAGTAGAGGCAAGAAAAAACTCATTCATGTGATTAGAAAATTTAGAATAGAAATTCAACTTATCGTAAGTATAGTTATAAGTTGCCGAAAAACCATTGATTATCCAAAAAGGGTCTTCTTTGGAATCAATATCCATAATTGCCTCATTTTCAATATAAAACTCAGTACCTTTGTAGTTGCTTTTCAAAATTACATTAATTACCGCCGTGTAGCCCTCTAGTGCATATCTGCCACTTGGGTTGCGTATAATTTCCACTTCTTTTAAGCGTTCTGGGGTAAGATTTTTAATGTACTCTTGGTCTTTTTCTAACCCGTTTACTAAAATTATGATATTAGAATTACCATCTACTTTTATAGAATTATTGTAACGGTCGTAGCTTAGCCCTTGCATTTTATCCAGCACATCAGAGGTTTTTCCTGTACCAACCCGCATTTGCTTGGTTACAAGCACCACTTCTTTATTGATGTTTAACACTCTGGTTTTTCTATTGATTTCAATTTCTGCCAAATCCGTTTCGTCTAACTCGAGTTCAATAATGCCTATAAATTTATTTTTTGTATTCACATTAAAAAAACTTGTATCAGTTTTATAACCCACAAAACCAACCAATAATTTATATTTGCCTTTTTCTAAAGGTAATGTAAAAAAACCTTTAGCATCAGTTATAGCCCCTATTATAAGGCTATCACTTAGGCTCATTACCCTTACCGAGCAAAATTCTAATGCTTGCTTTTCTTTTTTACTTTTTACTTGCCCTGTTATTTCAGCTTCTACTTGGGCAGTTGCCGTATTACTTAGTAAAAAGCAGGCGATGATAAAAGATGCGTAAACCAGTTTAAATTTCAATTTGTATTTTTTTATCATAATTATAAAATTGGAGGAAAATGTTTAAGTAGAATACTCTTGCTCTTTGTAAGACGACAAAGCAAGAAAAAAGTTACAAACTATTTTAGTTTATATTTTTATACATTTCTGGCACTTAGCCATTGGCACGGTTTTTATTACTTTTATTATAGCTCTGGCAAGTTTTAAAAAGTAAGAAAAAATACAGACCTTGAAAATAAGCACATGAAACAACGTAGAATTTTTATATTAGAAATATTATTTATATTTACCGCAATTTTAAACTGCACTTGCTCTTCGGGGCAAGAAAATACACAGCTAAAAAAGCAAACAAAAATGAAAACCTATAATACACTTACCGAAAAAGAAAAGTACATCATATTAAATAAAGGTACAGAAGCCCCATTTACAGGAAAATTTAACGATTTCTCGGAAGAGGGCATATTTACCTGCCGGCAATGCAATGCCGAGCTCTACAAATCGGACAGTAAATTTGACGGCCACTGCGGTTGGCCAGCTTTCGATGATGAAATAAAAGGAGCAGTAGAGCGTGTACCAGATGCCGATGGGCAACGCATCGAAATTGTTTGTGCCAACTGCAAAGGGCATTTAGGGCACGTATTCTCTGGCGAAAATTTCACACCTAAAAATACAAGACATTGTGTAAACTCCATTTCATTACAGTTTAAACCCGCAAAAATAACAAAGCCAACACTTGCCAAGGCCTATTTTGCTGGCGGGTGCTTTTGGGGCATGGAATATTATTTTCAAAAAGCAGACGGAGTAAGCGAAGCCATTTCTGGCTATATGGGCGGTGCATCTAAAAACCCAAGCTATAAAGAAATTTGTACAGGTACAACCGGACACCTCGAGGTCGTTGAAGTAATTTACAATCCTAACATTATTAGTTTCAGAGAATTAACCAAACTTTTCTTTGAAATACATAACCCCGAACAAACCAACGGGCAAGGGCCAGACCTCGGTTCGCAATACCTATCTGCCGCCTATTATTCTTCCGAAGAAGAACAGCAAATTATTAAAGAACTAATTGCCGAACTAACTAAAAAAGGCTATAAAATTGCAACAAAAATAGAAGCAGTAAGCCCGTTTTGGAAGGCAGAAGATTATCATCAAGATTATTACCAAAAAAATGGACACCAGCCATATTGCCATGGCTACACCAAGCGGTTTTAAGCCATTTCCTTAATAAGAATTTCTGCCAAAGCCAAATCCATTGGGCTTGTTATTTTTATATTTTCAGGATTTGTTTTTACGAGATTTATCTTCACGCCAGCACTTTCTGCTACACTTGCACTATCGGTAAAAGTGGGGCTAAATTTTTGGTTATAAGCCTGCTTTATAATGTTTGAATCAAACATTTGGGGAGTTGCAATTAGCTTAAAGTCAGCTCGATTAACAGACTGGCTACCACTTTGGCTTACTTTTCTGATACTTTCAGTAAGGTCTTTATATGGTATAGCATTTGATTTTTCCAAGGCCATTTTATAACAATCTACGATTGTTTTTTTGCTCACTAGTGGGCGTACCCCATCATGAATAGCAGTAATGCCGTATGCAGGGATTTTTTCAAGTGCATTTTTAACAGAAAAAAATCGCTCTTTTCCGCCGAGTACTATTTCGTGTGGGGTTGTAAAGCTGTATGTTTTGCAAAGCTGCTGCCAGTATTCAATTTGCCCTTTGGGCAATACCAAAAAAATTTTGCATAAAATACCCGAGCTTGCAAAAGCATCAATGCTGTGCATTAAAATTGGCTTTTTGCCAATGGGCAAAAACTGCTTAGGCGTAGCATGTCCCATACGAACTCCTTTTCCTCCAGCCGTAATTATTGTAAAGAAATCTTGCAAAAATACAAAGTTTAGTTTACAAAAATAAACATATTGTTTACATTTGTTTCTATTTACATTAGTGAATTTTAGCTATTTTTACTTTATACCCAACTCTTTTTCAACGAGTTTAGTTACATCGTCAGCTTCATCATAGTATAAAAGCACGCCTTTACTATTGTCGATAATAAATTTGTAGCCGTTCTTTTTTGCCACCCTTTTAAGTGCATCACTAAACTTTTTGATAATTGGGGTGTAGAGTTCCTTGCGTTTTTTGCCCACCTCTTCTTGTGCCGATACTTGAAATTTCTGTATCGACTCATTCAAGTTATTTATTTGCTCCACTTGTGCAGTTTTTACCGCTTCGCTAAGTGTAGCTTCCTTGGCTTTATAGTCCGTTACTTTTTTCTGATACTCCTCCTGCATACTTTTGGCCTGCTCTTCTAGTCCAGCTACAAAAGATTTTAACTTTTCGTCTGCCGCTTTTACTTCGTCCATTTTTCTAAAAATGGCATCGCCATTTAGGTGTCCATATTTAAACTTTTGGGCAAAAGATGTTGCCGAAATTAAAAATACTGCCACTAAAATTAATCCTGTTTTTTTCATTATTATTTTATTATACTATTATTTTGATAACTCAATACAAATTTAAAGCCATATTTTAAATTATAAAAGATTTATTTTTCAAATTTACTAAGATCTATTTTAGTTTTGAAAAATACAATTCAGAAACATGCTGTATAACATGATTTCTGAATTGTATTCTTCAAAACTAAAGCGTACCATTGCAAAATCAAATTTATTATACACGCATAGGAAATTATTAACCTAAAAAGCATATTTATTATGGAAGAAATAGAAAAAGCATTCAAAAAATTTGTTTACACAGGGGTGGGTATCCTCTCCACTTCAACCGACAAATTGAAAGAAGTCGTTGAGAACTTAGTTTCAGATAAAAAAATATCAAAAGATGAAGGACAACGCATTGTCGATGATTTTTTTAGCGAAACAGAAACACGCAAAGACGAATATGAAACCAAAATTAAAAGTTTTGTAAAAAAACTTACCGAAAAATTAAAAATAGCCAAGGGCGAAGAAATTGAAGCACTTACTAAGCGTATTCAAGAGCTAGAACGGGCTGTTGCAGAAAAATTAAATAAATAAATACAACAAGCACTAGGTGCTTACAACTAATTATAAATCTATTAAAATAAAAAAACATGGACAATTTATTCAGAAAATTCGTTTATACAGGAGTAGGGTTTGTATCTCTAACTACAGAAAGAATGGCAAAACAAATTGAAAAACTAGTAGGCGACGGGAAAATATCGGAAGACGAAGGCAAAAAAATCGTTGACGATTTTATGAAAAACACCGAAACTAAAAAAGACGAACTCGAAGGGCAATTCAAAAGCATTATCGAAAAAGTAGTAAAATCGTTTAGCTTTGCGACTTCTGGAGATGTTGTAAAATTAGAAAACCGAGTTTCTGTTTTAGAAGCACTACTTGCAAAAGACGTTGTAACTGAAGCAAAAGAAGAGCTAAAAGAGGAGAAAGAAGAAGTAAAAGAAGTTGCTAAAAAGGTAGTAAAAAAGGCTGCTCCTAAAAAAATAGTGGCAAAAAAAGACGATACTAAAGACGAAAAATAGACCGTTAAACAAGGTCATATTTTGATAAGACTAAAAGGCAAGATAATTAAAAAAAGTCTTGCCTTTTTTTAGCTTAAAACTAACACAATGAAAAACAACGACTCTATTATTGCCAAGCAACAGGATTTTTTCTTCTCGGAAGCAACAAAAACAATAGCTTTCAGGATAAAAATGCTAAAGCAGCTAAAAGCGACCTTGAAAAAGAACGAAAATCTGTTGTACAAAGCCATTGAAGGAGATTTTGGAAAGTCGAAATTTGAAACTTACGAAACCGAACTCTCAATGGTTTTTGCAGAAATTAACTTAGCCTGCAAAAGCCTAAAAAAATGGGCAAGCAAAAAAGTGGTGGCAACAAATTTGCCAAATATGCCCGGCATGAGCTACATTTTACCCGAACCACTAGGCACGGTTTTGGTTATCGGGGCATGGAACTACCCCTACCAATTGTCGCTTGTACCGTGCGTTGCAGCTATTGCGGCTGGTAATACCGTGGTTTTGAAACCCAGCGAACTGCCTGCAAAAACATCAGCAGCAATGGCAGAGCTTATTAATGCTAATTTTGAGCCTCGCTTTTTTACTGTAATTGAAGGCGGACAAAAAGAAACCACCGCCCTTTTAAAGCAAAAGTGGGATAAAATATTTTTTACTGGAAGCACAAAAGTCGGCCAAATTATTTATAAAGCAGCAGCCGAAAATTTAACACCTGTGTGCCTAGAACTTGGTGGAAAAAGCCCTGTTTTTGTAATGGAAGATGCTGATATAGAGATGACTGCAAAACGGCTAGTGTGGGCAAAATTCCTTAATGCAGGGCAAACTTGCGTTGCACCCGACTATATTTTGGTAGAGCAGTCGGTAGAGCAAAAATTGCTAATCGCAATTAAAAAACACATCGATAAATTCTTTGGGGATAAAACAGAAACTGCCGAAAACTATGTACAAATTATAAATGAAGCCAACTATCTAAGACTACAAAAATTAATTGATAAAAATAAAATTTA
>CAMZKQ010000253.1 GCA_947311265.1 uncultured Chlorobiota bacterium
CTTTGGCTTCAAGTTTGGCACCTTTGGCTTCAAGTTTGGCACCTTTGGCTTCAAGTTTGGCTTTTTGAGCTGCAAGTTTGGCTTCTTCAGTAGCGACCTTTGCTTTTTTGGCTAGCAGTTTAGCTTCTTGTGCTTCTTCCTTCGCTTCTTGGGTTGCAAGTTTGGCATCTTGTATAGCTGCTTTTTCAATCCGTACATTATCCCAATACTTATCGTAGTAAGCTAACTCTGCCTTGCTAAAAGCTGATGTTTCCAAGTGTTCAAATGCCTCTCTTATTTCCTTTTCATTAAATAATTCTCTAGGAATTTCTTTAGTATTTTCATCTATTTCTGTTAGAAACCGAAGCCATAATACACTCAATTTCTTTTCCAAAATATTTTGAACCTTAAATTTGGGTAATTCGATAAAAATCAACTCTATACCTTCTATTACTTCCTCGCTTAACTCGCTGTTTACGAGCTGATAATGGTGGTAGTAATTATTTTTGTATTTTTCTTCTGCTAAAAAAATATCATCAATTAGACTAAGCCCATAAACGGGCTTTAATTCTGAATATTTATGCCCTTTATTAATTTGTTTAATATAGGCTTTTCCTGCGTTAAACAGCATTCTACTTTTAAAGGAGTTGGTCCAGTACATTTGCATTTCAACAATAAACTGACGATTAAAATTATCGGTACACCGAACATCTACTATGGAGTGTTTCAGCTCGGGCAATTCAGGTATCATTGCAGGGTCTTCGTAAATTAATGATACTATACGTTGCCCTTTATCTAACGGAAGCATAGCGTTTAAAAAGCTCATCATTATATTAGGATGTTCGCCAAATATTTTACGAAAAGTCAAGTCATTTTTTGGGTCTAGGTATTTTGTGGCTTTATCGGGCATCTTTTTCATTTTCGTTTAAACAAAGGTACATTTTTTTTACCTCTATCAAATTATTAGACCACATTATTCATAAACTCAGCCTAAATTATCGCCTATTAGGTGAGGTTAGAGGACTAACTATAAAAGTGCTTATTCTTTAGCAGTCGCTGTCCAGAAGCCAGTACACACTCGTTATGCAAAAAGCTACCACAATCGCTGCGGTAACCTGAAAGTAAGGCATTGAAATTATAATGACCAGCTTTAAGTAGGGCTTTATAGGCTTTAGTATCGCTCTTGTAATGCTCTGCTTTTTTTATTTCTATAAAATAGTCTCAGCATTTTCTGGCGGATTAGCCAAAACGGCCTTATTCCCATTTTCAAAAATTGGGCGATGTATAAATTTAGGATTTTCGACCAGTATCTTCACCCATTCAGTATCTGAAAACGTTTTTCCTTTGTAGTTTTTTTTATAATCAGCCTCGTGAGTACGCACAAAATCGAAAACTTTTTTTTCTGTTTTTTTAATCAAATCTGCCAAAGATTTTTCTGTAAATGGAGCATCTTTTAGGTACAATACAATTTCAGGTTCATGCCCTTTTTCTTGTAAATATTTTAAGCCATTTCTGCTTTTAGAACATCTAGGGTTGTGGTATAATTTCATTTTTTTTCTTTTAGAGTAATTTTATTTAATATTAAAATTTTTTGATTGCAATCTAAAACGTACTTTTACAAACAAATTTCTGTAAGGAACTTCTAAAAATACGACTAACAAAGCCAAGTTTACTTCCTATTTTATCCAAGCCCAAATTTAAAGTGAAAACCAGTGCCTCTAAAATATCCTCATTTTTTCAGCTAGTGGCCAACTACGTTGAGGAAAAAGACCGCCTTACGCCTACGCTTACTGTAAATTATAAATCCCCTTCGGAATTAAAAAAGTTGATACAACTAGAAGTGCAAGAGGCGGGAATTTCCGAAAGCGAACTTAATAAATTAATTCGTGATTATCTAAAATATAGTGTAAAAACAGAAAATCCACAGTTTTTTAATCAACTTTATGGCGGATTTAATTTGCCCGCTTTTATGGGCGAAGTCATCACTGCCCTTAGTAATACCTCGATGTACACCTACGAAGTAGCCCCTGTGGCCACTTTAATAGAGGAAGAATTAATCCAGAAAATGTGTACAATCACAGGTTTTTCTAATGGCAACGGGGTTTTTGTAACCGGGGGGAGTAATGCCAATTTAGTCGCCATGTTTTCTGCCCGAAACAAAGCATTTCCTAAACTAAAATCCGAAGGTATATACGGGCTACCAGTACTTTCTATGTTTGTTTCAGAAGAAGCACATTACTCTTTTGTAAACAACGCCAATATTTTAGGCTTAGGCTCAAATAATGTGTACAAAATAAAATCAGATGCCCAAGGCAAAGTGCTAGTTTCTGATTTAGAAAAAAAAATCCAACTTTCGTTGGATAAAAAAGAGCACCCTTTTTTTATAGCAGGCACTGCGGGTACTACAATGCTCGGTGCTTTCGACCCTTTTCTTGAAATGGCAGAAATCGCAAAAAAATATAAAATTTGGTTTCATATTGATGGCTCGTTTGGTGGCTCGCTTATCCTTTCGAAAAAAAACAAAGCCCTTTTTAAGGGCTTAGAAAAAGCAGACTCCTTTGCATGGAACCCGCACAAATTAATGAATATTCCTTTAGTTTGCTCGGCAATTCTTGTTAAAGAAAAAAACAGGCTATACCATAATCTTACAGACTTGCACGACGATTATATTTTCCACGATACAGAAAGTGGAAGCTGCGATTTGGGCAAAAAATCAATACAATGCGGGCGAAGAGTTGATGCACTAAAACTCTGGTTGGCATGGAAATTCTATGGCAACAAGGGCTATGCCCAACGTATGGATAGGCTTATAGAAATGGCCAGCTATTTTGAACAACTATAATAAACGTCTTATATAATTGCGGGTATATCAAATTATTATTATCTTTGTCTTAAAAAAATGCAAAGACTAAAAATAGAAAATCCGGATACAATTAAAAAGCAAATTTATGGTTATCTCAATTCAA
>CAMZKQ010000254.1 GCA_947311265.1 uncultured Chlorobiota bacterium
TAAAACACAATGAATAAAAAAGTAATTTTAATCGTTATACTCCTAATAGGGCTTGGCGGTGCTATCGGAGGCTACATGTATTACAATAAGGGGCACCGAGATATAGCTGACGAAAAACCAGCATTTACGATGGAGTCCACAGCACTTTTTTCGGAGTTTGAAAACACCGAAGCTGAGGCGACCAAAAAATACATGAACAAAGTCATTAGCCTTAGCGGAAAAGTGGGAGAGCTTATTGTAAAAGATACAACAATTAATATCGTGCTTAGAAAAGGCGACGATTTCTTTGGTGTAAATTGCTCCATGTCCAAATCTACTTTTAAAGCCGCCAAAATGCTAAAAGTAGGTGGCAACGTAAAACTAAAAGGCGTATGCGATGGTTATCTCGACGATGTGGTACTATCACAATGTGTCTTTGAATAAATATTTTATAATCCATACTCTAACTGAAAGGTAGAGTATGGATTTTCGTTTTTAAAAACTCATTTCTATCTTTATGAAAAAAATAATCTTATCTCTTTTTGTTGCAAGTATTTTCTTAGTATTTGTAATTTCAAGTTGTACTTCTCGTAACGAAGAAGAATATTTTGCAGTACAAACCGTTGATACTACAGGCAACAACCAAGACACCACAACATTGGTATCCTACCAAAACGATATTGCTCCAATTATAGCAGGCAACTGCTCGGGTTGCCACCAAGGCGGGGCACAATCAGGCGGCGTATCTATGAATAACTATGCCGAATTTAGTAGCAAGGTGGATAGGGTAGTGGTAATGATATCGAAAACCACAGGCTTTATGCCCAAAGGTGGGCAAAAATTACCTGCTGCAAAAATAGAACTTATTAATACTTGGAAAAACCAAGGCAAAAAAGACAATTAAACAAAAGTTTAAATACTTTTTTATTTTAACGCTACCATTTTATTAATCTTAAATAATTTATCATGAAAAAAATTCTTATCTTATCGGCTATTTTTACCTTATCAGTAGCCACCACATTTGGGCAACGCTATTTTACAAGAACAGGGCATGCCAACTTTTTTTCCCATTCCTCTCTTGAGGATATTTCGGCAGACAATAATAATGCAAGCCTTGTAATTGATGCTTCTTCTGGCGAGCTTATTTCAAAAATGTTAATGAAATCTTTTGTATTTGAAAAAGCACTAATGCAAGAGCATTTTAACGAAAATTACATCGAATCGGATAAGTTTCCGAAAGCGATACTAAAAGGTACAATCTTGAATGTAAAAGAGTTAGACTTTTCTAGCACCGAAGTTCAAAAATTAATGATTGATGCAAAAGTAACTTTACACGGTGTTGAAAAAGCCTATAAAATACAAGGTTCAATACAAAACAAAGAAGGAATGTTAATCTGCAAGGCCATATTTAACATGAAGCCAGAAGACCATAAAATAGAAATCCCTAAAACCGTAGCAGGAAATATTGCAGAATCTATAAGAGTAACTGTTAATTTTGAATGTAAGAAAAAATAGACATCAAATAATTACCAAAATAAGGCTCAAGTTATTCCTGAGCCTTATTTTTTTAACTTAAATTTTTATTCAAGACAAAAGCCTTAAATTAATGAAAATATTTCGACTAATAATCTTATTTTTTTTCGCCGCTACAATTTCCCAAGCACAATCGCTCGAGGATATGCTCGATGAAGAGATGGGCGAAGAGGAAACAGTAAATTACGCTACATCAACATTTAAAACGATAAGGGTTGTAAATGCACAAAGCGTAAAAAGCCCTGCCAAAAACAACCTATTTTTCCTTATTTCGCACCGCTTTGGGAAGCTAAACCAAGGGCCTGTTGATTTTTTTGGTATTGATAATGCACAAATTCGCCTAGGGTTTGAGTACGGGGTTACCGACCGGCTTACTGCCGGAATTGGCAGGAGTGTTTACAACAAAAACTTTGATTTATATGCACGCTATAAAATTCTTCGCCAAAGCACAGGTAAAAAAAATATGCCAATTTCACTCTCTGTAATGGGGTCGTCAAACTATGCAGCTTACAAGTGGGGCTATGACGACCGAAAAGACGAGTTTGCAAACCGAATGGCTTATGTAAGCCAAATTTTAATTGCAAGGAAATTTAGCAGTAGCGTCTCCATGCAACTAATGCCGACCTATATCCACCGAAATATGGTGGTAACAAAAGAAGACCAAAACGATGTGTTTGCAGTAGGTGCTGGCGGTAGAGTTAAATTAACCAAACGTTTTGCCATTACTGGCGAGTTCCATTATGTATTGCCCGGAAAAACGGCCGACGATTTTATCAACTCACTCTCGGCAGGTGGTAGATATTGAAACAGGGGGACATGTTTTTCAGCTATTTCTAACTAATTCTACTGCTATTTACGAAGCTGGCTATATCCCTGCCACTTCTGGCGATTGGCTAAAAGGCGATATTCATTTTGGGTTCAATATTTCACGAACTTTTGATTTGAGTAGCAAGCATTAAGGCTTACTAGCCATAAAACTTTTTTATTTGTAAAAACCTCTGGCAGTGCACCCAAAGTTGCACTGCCAATTTATTGGGCAGGGGCGAAAAGGCTCTATTTTTACAATTCCTTCTCCCTTTTTATGAGTGCTTTAACGCCATCGTACATATCCTGTACACATTGCACCTCTGTAACACCCAGCCTTCGTTTGTTGCTAATATCATAAACCCCACTTTCGCTCTGGGAATGTTCGCCATGAATGCCCCTGATTTGAAGGTGATATGTATCTGTAATTTGCTTAAATTCAGTATCTCTATTTCCTAATTTTGGAAGTTTGATGTGAACACTTGCTCGCATTGCAGTACCCAAGTTGGTAGGGCAACTGCTAATATATCCTAAATGGTTATTGTATGAAAAGTCTATTTTGCTCTCCAAAAGTTTTATCGCCAAAGTAAGCCGTTCAAAAACGGCTTTAATATTTCCGCCTTGCTGCATAGATATAATTCGGAGCTGGTCTTCTTCGTTTATCCAAACCAAAAAAGTTTTTTCTTCGTTATGAAAAATGCCTCTGCCGTCTGCCCAGTCCCTATTCAGCCCAGCTGCTTCCAAAAATCGGTCGCCCTCTTTAAATAAAAAATGAGCTTTTATAAGCTGTTCGCTATCTTCGGCACTCATATTATTTAGGGGATAATATTTCCCTTTTAATTTGCCATCGAAAGAGAGCAAAGTTTCCGAAACTATTTTTTCTACATTATTTCGCTGCTCTTTTGAAATAATTGTTCCCAAAGGGATATTTTTAATATTTCGTGCCACCCTTATTCGGGTTGAAATTATAAATTTATTTTCCGAATCAAGGTTAGGAGCGTCTAAATGGTCTGCATTCAAATCTGTTTTATGCTTATCATTTTTTGAAAACCCATGATAATCATAAATAATTTTATCGAAAAGAGGGGCAAAAACGTCATAAGACTCTTCATCACCAGCATAAACGCCAATTCCACTATCAGGGTTTTTAACTCCCGAATTTATTGCATTTTTTAAATCAAATCCATTTGCAGTCTTCTTATTTTTTAGCTCTTCAAAAAGGGCTTTGTTAAGGAATTTTGCTAATAGAGATGCCGACCCTTCTATTGATTTTGGGTATTCAAATTTTTCAGATATTGCCATTTCTTTAGACCTTTTTTTAGTTGGGTTTAAATATTATCTATTAAATAATCACAAAAAGTAGCTAAGTAAAATCTTTAATAGCAATGTATATTGCCAAAATAACTGCTCCTAAGGAAAGCACTATGGTAAAGATGGGGAAGTTTAAATTTAGGGATTTATCAGCATATACGCCTCCAAAAACGCCTAAAGCAATAGTTATAAGCATTTTCCCAGCTATGCCAGAATACTTAGCATAGCCTTTCAGTTTTTCCTTCTTACTTTTCTTCTCTTTTTGCGGCATTGTTATTGTCCATATTGCAAGTTCCTGTGAAAATTGCTCCCGGTTCAATAGAAAGTTTGGAAGTGATAATGTCGCCTAACAAATTTGCGGTTGATTTTAGAGCTAGTAGCCCCTTTACTGTAAGTTTGCCTTTGATTTTACCTTGTATTGTGGAGTCTGAGCAACTAACATTACCTTCTATGGTGCCTGTTGCACCTAGGATAAATCGTCCTTTGGCAATAATGTTTCCAGTTAATTTTCCGTCTAGCTTTACATCGCCGTTAGATGTTATATCGCCAATAATTTCGGTGCCACTATCAATTATCGTAGGCGTATTGGATTCTGTTGCTTGTGTTCTTGATTTTGCCATTGTGTCTTTTGTATATAGCACAGAGTGCTATTTTTATTTTTGCTTAAATTACTTTTTCTTCAGCTCGAAATCTTCCATAAATGCAGTTGTGTAATCACCTGATTTGAAGCGTTCGTCATTCATTAATTGCTGATGAAATGGGATTGTTGTTTTTATACCTTCAATCATAAATTCCTCTAATGCTCGGCTCATCTTTTTCAAAGATTCTTCACGAGAGCGGGTGGTTACAATAAGTTTTGCAATCATAGAGTCGTAGTTTGGTGGGATTGTGTAGCCTGCATAAACGTGTGTATCCACACGTACACCATGCCCGCCAGGCAAGTGAAGTACTGTAATTTTCCCTGGTGATGGTCTAAACCCAACAAAGGGGTCTTCTGCATTTATTCTGCATTCAATAGAGTGCATTTTCGGGAAGTGATTAGTGCCTTCAATTAATATACCAGCAGCCATATTGATTTGTTCTCGAATTAAATCGAAACCTATAACTTGTTCTGTAATAGGGTGTTCCACTTGTATCCGAGTGTTCATTTCCATGAAATAGAAATTCCTATGCTTATCTACAAGGAACTCTACTGTACCAACGCCTTCGTAGTTGATAGCTTCTGCGGCATTTACAGCGGCTTCTCCCATCTTGTCTCTAAGCTGGTCGGTCATGAAAGGGGAGGGGGTTTCTTCTACCAGTTTTTGATGCCTACGTTGTACCGAGCAATCCCGCTCGGAAAGGTGGCAGGCTTTACCAGATTGGTCGCCAATGATTTGAATTTCGATATGTCTGGGGTCTTCAATATATTTTTCGAGGTAAAGCCCGTCGTTGCCAAAAGCTGCTGCTGATTCTTGTTTTGCAGAGTCCCACCTGTCTTGAAATTCTTCTGCATTCCAGATAATTCTCATGCCTTTTCCGCCGCCTCCTGCTGTTGCTTTTACAATTACGGGGTAGCCGACTTCTTCTGCGAGTTTAATGCCTTGGGCAACAGTTTCTACAAGGTCTTTAGAGCCTGGTATTGTGGGTACTTTTGCTGCACGCATCATTTTTTTTGCGTTGGCTTTATCGCCCATTCTATCAATCATTTCGGCTTCGGGGCCAATGAATTTGATTTCGTGTTCTTTACAAATTTTTGCAAATTTAGAGTTCTCGGCTAAGAATCCGTAGCCAGGGTGGATGGCATCTACATTTGTAATTTCTGCGGCTGCAATAATTCGAGGGATACTCAGGTAGGAGTCTGAGCTTACTGCGGGCCCTATGCAGACGGCTTCGTCTGCAAATTTTACGTGTAAACTTTCTTTGTCGGCAGTAGAGTAAACGGCAACCGTTTTTATGCCCATTTCCTTGCAAGTACGGATAATCCGTAGGGCTATTTCACCACGGTTTGCAATTAATATTTTATTAAACATATTTCAGTTTTAAAAGGTGCTATGTTAAAAGTGGGCAGCCTGCTTACTCAATATATAGTGGCTACTTTTCTTTTCTTAAATATTTTACTTCATCTTTATTAAAAAAGAAACTAAGGTGCATATTTTTTTGATGTATGCTTTCAATTCATTAGGAGTATTAAATTTGTCATCAATATTATTTGTTATTTCATAAAGGGTCATTTCTCCGTCACCTTTATCTAATTTATAAAGACTATAGTCGCCCGCACCTTCTTTTTGCATATTTACAAAAATGGTATTGTTAATTTTAGAAAGGTGCAGCATATAGAATTTTTTTGAATAGGTTTCATCGCTAGTACTGTAGGTGTTTTCAAACATTTTATACTTGTACTTATTCATTTTTTCAACTTCGTAAAATGTAGGGTTATCCGAGGTTAGGTCTGCTGCTTTTATCCACTTCCCTAGTAGTGATTTATCAATTTTAATGTTTGGCTCGTCAATGGGTACTGATGAGGCATAAGGGCAGGCCGTTAAAAATAGAGAGGCTGCAAAAAGAAAGGCGATAAAAAAGTAGTTTTGGTTCATTGGGGCTGTTTAAAATGGTGTTAATTTTAATGTCTATGTAATGTGTGTTAATTTATACTTTAAATGGAAGTCTAGCTTGGATCTACTAAAAATAAGGGTTGGTCAAATTCTACGGGAGAAGCATCATCTACAAGTATTTTTACAATTTTGCCGGATACTTCTGCTTCAATTTCATTAAATAATTTCATTGCTTCAATAATACAAACGACTGTGTCTTCTTGTACATTATCTCCTATACTGGTAAAATTTGGTTTGTCGGGTGCTGGTTTTCTGTACATTGTACCTACCATTGGGGCTTTTATGGTAATGTATTTCGAGGTATCTTCGGCAGATGATTTATCGTCTGATTTTTGTTCTTCGGGAACTGTAACTGGTGGTGCTACAGGTGCTACTGGCATTTGCATAGGTGCTCCATAGGCGGTTGCCATTGGCACTTGCTGGATTATTGTTTCGGTGTGCGTAACCGCTGCTTTGCCTTTGGCTGGTACTTTTATATTTAGCTTCATTTTATCTGTTTTGATATCCACTTCGGTTACCCCAGATTTTGCTACAGCTTTAATGAATTCTTTGAGTTCTTTGTAGTCCATGTTGTCTATTTTTTAATTTTGACTTCGGTACTATACACCTGCAATAAGAAAAATCAATCGCCTATTTTCAGTTTACAAATATAAAGTATTAGATTGAAAAAAAAATTTTTTCTAAATATTAATTGATACTTTAATCAAAAAAAAACTTTTTAAAGTAAATAAATACTTTAAAAAGCTTTTTTTTGATTTTTGTTGAATAAATGCTATTTCGGGTCGTAAGCCCATTTGAGGTATAATGCCCCCCAAGTAAACCCTGCTCCAAAAGAGGCTATAATTAGCTTGTCGCCTTTTTTGAGCTGGCTTTCCCATTCATTAAGTAAAAGCGGAATAGTACCGTTGGTGGTGTTGCCATATTTTTCGATATTTACCATCACTTTTTCTTTTGTCATTTCCATGCGGTTGGCTACTGCATCTATAATGCGTTGGTTGGCTTGGTGCGGAACAAGCCACTCAATATCGCTATGCGATAAGTTGTGCTTTTCCATCATTTTAGCGGCGACATCTGCCATCTCTGTAACGGCGTGCTTAAATACGTGCCTTCCGTCCTGAAATACAAAATGTTCTCCTGCATCAATGGTGGCATGGGTGGCTGGTTTTAGAGAGCCTCCGGCTTTCATGTGTAGGTATTTCCTGCCCATACCGTCGGTATGTAATATTTCGTCTATTAGCCCGAGGTCTTCGGTGGTGGGTTCTAGGAGTACTGCTCCTGCACCGTCTCCAAAAATGGGGCTAACTGCTCTGTCTTTATAATCTATAATGGAGGACATTTTATCGCCAGCAACGAGTACTACTTTTTTGTACATTCCTGATTGTACATACTTTGCAGCGGTTGCAAAACCAAAAAGGAAGCCTGAGCAAGCGGCACTAATATCAAAACTAAAGGCATTTCTGATGCCCATTTTATCGCTAATAATATTTGCTGTTGCGGGGAATTGCATATCGCCTGTAATTGTGCAGCAGATAAGTAAATCTACTTCTTCTGGTTTTGTACCGGTTTTTGCAAAGAGTTGCTCTACTGCTTTTACGCCCATGTCGGACATGCCTAAGCCTTCGCCTTTTAAAATGCGTCTTTCTTTTATTCCTATGCGGGTCATTATCCACTCATCGGAGGTGTCTACATTTTTAGCAATTTCGTCGTTGGTTAGGATATAGTCGGGGACATATCCTGCTACGCCAGTAATGGCTGCGTTAATTTTAGTCATAGTTTTATTTTTTGCCGGTGCTTAGTGTTGTGATTTGAAAAAAAGTTTAAGCAGAAAATGCCGAAGGTATTTTATCTTCGGCAATTGGGGGGTTATATCTCGAAAACAAAATATTATCCTCTGCTATAGGGCTTCACCCATATCAATGGCCTGTACGCCTCTGTAGTGGCCGCATTCGGCACAGACTCTATGGTATTGGATTGTAGCGTTGCAATTGGAGCAAGTAGAGAGTTGCTTTGGATAAGTTTTGTAGTGTGTTCTTCTTTTGTTTCTTCTTTGTTTGGAAATTTTCCGTTTAGGATGTGCCATTTTACTTTTTATTTTAGTGTTTGAATATTTTATTTTAGTTCAGTAGCTTTTTTAATTCGTCCCACCTAGGGTCGGATATTTTACTGGCTTCTGGTATTTTGTTTATATTTTCTAGCCTATCTAGCATTTCTTTGTTGCATAGGCTGTTTCCATTTTGGTCTTCGTTGTGTACTCTTCGTACCGGAAGGCTCATATTTATATAGTCGAAAAAATGCTTTTTTAAATTGAGTATAACTGCATCTCTTGCGATTATAATTTTTTCGTCGGCATCAGACAGGTCTGAATTTGCGTTGCCAAATTCGGCAATTAGAATTTCATTTAGCTCTACTGGGCAGTCGAATTTATCGGAACATCTATCGCAGATGGTGTTTATTGTGCCTGTGAGTTGAGTTTCAATTCTTACTGCTCTTTCGTTTTTTTCGAGTGTTAGTTCTATTTTAATTTCTGCTTTTTTTATTTCGGAACCTTTAAAGTCATCAAAAAAATCATCTGAAATTGAAAATTTAAACTGGTGGCTACCGTTTTTTAAATCGAGTATCCTTATGCTATATTTTTCTGAGTTATTCAATTTTCTGAATATTTAAAACGTGCAAAATTATATATTTATCTGTAAAATAAAAATATAATTCTCTACTATTTTTATTTTTTTACTGCTTTACAATTTTTATTGTTTTAACGGATTGCCCATTAGAGAGTTGCATGAAGTAGATGCCTTTTGCTAAACTTTGCATTTGGACTGCGGCAGTATTTGTTTTTACTCGGGTTTGTAGAACGAGTTGCCCTGAAATTGAATATATTTTAATTTCAAAATTTTGCTTATTCCCGTTTTTAATTTCCAAATTTAATGCTTTGGTAACAGGGTTATTATACTTTATAGTTAGTGTATTTATTTTATTGATATTTACATTAGGATTGGCAACGGCAACGGTCATTATTACTGGTAGGTGGTCGGACATTTCGTAAAGTGCACTTGCTATTGTTGTGGAAACGGCATTGTTGCCTCCCCAGTTTACGGAGCTATTGAAATGGTCGCCATCTTGCCCTATGGTTTCGTAGCTGCCGGGTTTGTAAGAGAGTTTTTTTGTTCCATTTTTTACGTCTGCGGAAATCATTACAAAATCGAAGCGGTCGTCGAGCCCACCGCCAACGGCACAGCTGCCCGAGTAGTGCGAGGATTGGGTATGGTAATTTGTGTAAGCAGAATTGTTGGACCAGCTGCCCAGCTGGTTTATAGGGTCGTAAAAATTGAGTGTGGCGTTGGAGTAGTTGGTCATTTTCTGAAATCCAGCATCGCTGGAGGAGTACATATTAAGGTCGCCAGTGAAAAAATAGTTGCCTGCACCAAGTTGGTCAATTCTTGCCATTACGTTGTTGATGCTGTTACGCCTGTCCTGCTCGTCGTCATTGTTGTTGCCGGCTTTTAGGTGGGCAGAAATGACTGTGAATTCTGGCGGGTTGGTGCCGCCATAGGCGGCTTCTGTGTATCTGAATTTGTAAATATTGATACTCCTAGGGTAGGAGTAGGTGGTTTCTTGCCCTGTAAGGATAAATTTTTCGGTATTGTAAAAAATCATATTTGTAATACTCGAATTGCCTGTTAATGTGGCTCTTGCATACGTTTTACTGCCGTAAGAGTTTAAGGCATTATTGAGTAGGTTATCGGCATTTGCGTTGGATTTTCCCAGCTCGTTTACGCATAGAATATCGGGTTGTGCGTAACCTAAAATTATCTCTAAATTATTATTTTTATCGGTGGTATTATTATTTGTATTATCACAGCTAAAAATTTCTAGCCCATAGTAAAGTAAATTATATTGCATTATTTTAAATTCTTCTTGGGCTACTATTTTTCCTGCAAATGCTGTAAATAAGAATAGCAATATTAGTATTTTTCTCATAAGTGGGTAAGGTATTTTTTGCTTATTTACAAGGGTGGGGGGTAAAGCTGCCTTTTTTATTTTATTATTAAATGTGTTCGCAAAGGTATAACTATTTAGCTTGAAAAACCAACTCTCCTATGAAAAACTGTTTTTTAAATTATTTTTTGTTAGTATAAAGTGCCTTTGCAGAGATGTATTAAAATTAAACCTTGCTGAATATGTAAAAAGCCTACACTTAAATAGTGTAGGCTTTTTTTCGCTTTAATATAGCTAATTTTTCTATTGCCCTTTCATTTCATCAGTAACCTCCGTTTGCTCCCCGTTTACAAATACTACAATAAATGCACCGTGTTGTGGGGCAAGCGTGTCTCGATAGGCTTCTGCTTCTTGGTAGGTTTTAAACTCCCCTGCCCAGTATTTGTACCAATCATTAACAAATGTATCTGTTAGAGGCTTCATGTTTTTGGCACGAGAGCTAATTAACCAGCTAGATAATGGCGTGTGCGATGCCGAAATTTGAACTTTAAAAACTCGGTTAGCTGTTGCTACTTCGTTGGCTCTCCTCGCTGCCTCTGCTGCTTCTTCTGCATCACGAATCTCTTTTATTTTAATACGGGCTTGCGATACATATTTCCCCGTAGAAAAATGGCTTACATAGCTGTTATAAGCTGCAATTGTATTGGTTGATTTGGCCTTGTCCCAAGCGGCTAAATCCTCTTCATTTTTTTTCTTTTTAACCCCTTGCGATAGAATTATTTTTAATGCCTCAATTTGTTTGGCAATACCAGCCTCCATTAATTTCTGACCAGAATTAATTTCCGCCAAAATCTTTTTTCCTTTTAGTTTTTTAAGGTCTTTTTTCTTTTTTCCTTTGTATTTTTTAAATTTCCCTTTGCCTTCGCTAAACTTTTCATCACACTCATAATCAAGCCCCTTTGCATCATCTTCATCTGTTTTGCTATAATAAGTTGCGGCATTAATGGCCTCGGAATAGACATCTTTAATACTCGTATAAGCTTTGCTTAAATCATTCCCTGCTTTAATATAGTACTGCTTGGCTTTCCATGTTTTTCGTTCGTATTTTTTAGCTTTCCGCTTCGACTTTTTCTTTTTTAGCTTAGCATATTTTTTTTCGATTGTTTTTGCCGCCTTTTTGCCTTTTTCGGCAGATTTGATTTTTTTTTCTGCCGACGAAATTTTCTTTTTTTGTGCATCAGTAAGCTGGTCTGTAAATGCAGCATAGATTACTTCTGACTGGGCAGAAACAAATTTTGGAGCAGTAATGAGAAATACTGCAAAGAGAATAAAAATAACTTTTTTCATTATTAAATAGTTTAGATTTTTGTTTGATTTTAACTAATTACTTTATGTTATACAATTTTTTTGCCAAAGTTTATGATTTACAAAATATCTTTACAATTGTTAATGCAAACTTAACATTTTTTTTTATAATCTTCTGATATCCAATCATAATAAAAAAAATTAAAATAAAATACTGAAAAAGTAAAGAAACTTAAAGGAAAAAAATTATTTTTGTATTCCTTTAATACATTTCCTGTAAATGTACAGGTTTTTACTTATCAATAATTAACGACAATAAATGGCATCAACATCAGACTTTAGAAATGGACTTTGTTTAGAATTTAACAATGGGCTTTATACAATAACACAATTTCAGCATGTAAAGCCAGGAAAAGGGGCCGCATTTGTTCGTACAAAATTAAAAAACCTAACCACAGGAAAAGTAATTGACCATACTTTTAATGCAGGCGTAAAAGTAACCACTGCAAGAATTGAACGGCGACCACACCAGTTTTTATATAAAGACGATATGGGCTTCCACTTTATGCACCGAGAAACCTACGAACAAGTTACATTACAAGAAGAGTTAATTGATAATTTCGACTTAATGAAAGACGGGCAAGAGCTAGACATTGTTGTACATGCCGATACAGAAACGCCTCTTTTTTGCGAATTACCAGCTTTTGTAGAACTGGTGGTAACCTACACCGAGCCAGGTGTAAAAGGCGATACCTCATCAAGCTCATCTAATAAAAGAGCAACCGTAGAAACAGGGGCAGATATTTTTGTACCTCTTTTTGTTAATATCGACGATAAATTAAAAATAGATACGCGCTCTCGCTCCTATTCTGAAAGAGCAAAATCATAATCAAAAAAAGCGAACAAATAAAAAGTAACTCTTGGCTAAAAAAGCATCATTAAAAAGACTCCATTTCTGTAATTTCAAGCTAAATGCCCTGCTTGAGGTTACGAATGCCATTAATGCTGATTTATCTGCCGAAAGCCTACTCAAAAATTTTGAGCAACTGCTTATTAAAGAATTAAATATTGGCAAAATTATAATCTTTGCCTCTACCCCCTCTTGGGAAATGGTTTTACAGTCGGGCGGTAAAACAGAGAACTACGAAAACATAAATATTGAAAACGACTTGCTACCCCACGAGGCAATAACTACTACCACTTCTACTGAAAATCCGCACTTAGAAAGCTACGATTTTATAATTCCAGTATCGCATAAAACACGCCCCCTAGCCTATGTGCTTATTGGCGATGTGGACGAAGAAAAAGAAGGGCTAAGCCCCTCGATAAAACACCTCTCATTTATTCAGACGCTGACCAATGTGATTTTTGTTGCCTTGGAAAATAAAAAACTCCTTCGAGAAAACATAAAACAAGAAGGTATGCGTAAAGAGCTTGAGCTAGCATCGAAAATGCAAACTATGCTTATCCCCGACCCAGAAAGATTCCCTAAAAACAAGTATATTTCTATCTAAACATTTTACCTCCCGCACTTTGAAGTGGGCGGCGATTATTACGATTTTGTACAAATATCCGAAAACGAACTGTTTTTCTGTATTGCTGATGTTTCAGGAAAAGGCATTTCTGCGGCCATCTTAATGTCCAATTTCCAAGCCAGTATGAAGGCCTACTTACGAGAAGGTCTAAACTTAACAGACTTAGTTACAAAACTAAACGATAGAGTGGTAGAAAATGCACAAGGTGAAAAATTTATTACCTTTTTTGCCGCAATTTATAACTACCAAACACGAGAGCTAAAATATGTTAATGCTGGGCATACCCCCCCATTCTTATATTTTACAAAAACAAAAGAACTCAAGCAACTTACCGAAGGTTGCCCAGGTATGGGCATGCTAGACGATTTGCCGCCTGTAAAAGAGGGGCGACTTATTATAAGAAAATCGGCAAAAATAATTTGCTATACCGATGGGCTGGCAGAGCTTAAGTATGAAAACAAGGTGGAAGGTGGGCTTATTGCTTTGGAAGCTTGTATGTCCGATAAATTACCTGTAAGTTATGCGTTTGAAAGAGTAAAAAAAATATTAAATCTAGAGAAAAGTAATATTGCCCTTTTCGATGATATTTCTCTTTTGGGGATTGATTTTTTACAACAGTTTTAAACTCAATAATTTTTGGCATTACAGATATATAAAGAGATAGAACATTTTTCTGCCAAAAATGTAGTGCTTACCATTGGAACTTTTGATGGGGTACATTTAGGGCATAAATTTATCTTAGAGCAACTTGTAAAAAAAGCAGATAGTATAAATGGGACACCTGCGGTTTTCACCTTCCCCCTGCACCCACGGAAAGTATTATATCCCGACGAACTGCCCCCACTAACGCTTTCAACATTAACCGAAAAAAAAAAATTATTAGAAAAATATGGTGTCGAACACCTTATACTATACCCTTTTTCTAGGGTATTTTCTAAACTTACTGCTTATGAGTTTATTGAAACTATCCTTTTTGGGCAACTAAAAATAAAACATTTAGAAATTGGCTACGACCACAAATTTGGCTGCGACCGGGTATCGGACATTAATATTCTACGCCAGTACGCAAAAGCATTTAGCATCTCGGTGGGGCAAACGGCTAAATTTGATTCTAAAATGGGGACTATTAGCTCGTCGCAGATAAGAAGAATGATAGCCAAAGGGGATATTCTAAAAGCAAATGAATATTTGGGTTATAATTACTCGTTGCGTGGGGAGGTTGTAAAAGGGCGAAAAATTGGGCGGACTATTGGCTTCCCTACTGCAAATATTAGAATTTCGGATAGCGAAAAAATAAAACCTGCATCAGGGGTATATTCTGCCGATGTTGTTTTTAAAGGCACTGCTTATAAGGCAATGCTCAATATTGGAACTAACCCTACGGTTGAAAATTCGCCTAAGGAAAGTATTGAGGTTCATATTTTTGATTTTAATGAAACTATTTATGGGCAAGAATTGGCTATTTTTCCAAGGCAATTTATCCGTAAGGAAATTAAATTTGAAAATTTA
>CAMZKQ010000255.1 GCA_947311265.1 uncultured Chlorobiota bacterium
TCAACACTTTTTTTATTGCTCATTTTTACCTTTTCTTGCACAACTAAAATTTCAGAAAAGGAAAAAGAAAAAACAGAACATTTAATTACATCGGCAGACCTCTACATGGTAAAAGAAATTAGAAATGCCTACAAAAATGCAACACGTGCAGAAAATGGTGAACCCGGAAAAAAATATTGGCAAAACCGCACTAACTATAAAATAAAGGCAACATTTAATCCTAAAACAAGATTGCTAACAGGTTCAGAAATAATAACTTACAAAAACAATAGCCCGAATACACTTTCAAAAATAATTATTCGCCTTTATCAGGATATTTACAAAAAAGGCAACAAACGAGATTGGGATATTGGTGGAGCAGACATTAACCTGGGCGTAAAAATCGACTTTCTAAAAATTGGAAATCACCGCTACTTTCTTGATTCGGCTAACGTAAAACGAAGTTCGACACTTCTAACCATTAAGCTAAAAGAAGCCCTTGCCTCAAATTCGGCAACTGAAATTCAAATAAAATGGAACTTCTATATGCCCAATAAAACCCCTATTCGCATGGGAAAATACGATGGAACATCGTTTCATATTGCTTATTGGTACCCCAAAATTGCCGTTTACGACGATATTGAAGGCTGGGACATGCACGCCTACACTGGGCAGACTGAGTTTTATAACGAATATGGAGATTTTGATGTGGAAATTACTTTGCCCAGAAATTATTTAGCATGGGCATCAGGACCATTACAAAACGAAGCAGAAATATTTACGCCCAAATATTTGGCACGAATAAAGGAGGCAAAAACTGCGGATAAAATTATAAATATTTTAAAAGAGGAAGACTGGAAAGAAAATAAAATTACACAAAACAAAGCAAAACACAGCTGGAAATTTAAAGCCACAAACCGACCCGATTTTGCCATTTCTATAACTGACAAATTCCTCTGGGACGCAACATCTGCCAATGCTGGCAGTAAAAAAGTAGCCCTCCATGCAGTATATAAAAAAGCATCTACGGAGTTTTATAAAGTCGCAAAAATAAGCAAAGAAGTTATAGAATACTTCTCCAATCAGCAGCCCCAAATTAGCTACCCTTACCCACAACTAGTGGCATTCAATGGCGGTGGTGGCATGGAGTTTCCGGGTATAATTAACGATGGCGATACCGACTCCGACAATGAAACACTACACTTAACATCGCACGAAATTGGGCATAGCTACTTCCCATTTTACGTGGGTACAAACGAAACCCGATACGCTTGGCTAGACGAAGGTTTAGTCTCCTTTTTCCCTCGCCAATTTGTAAAAGACTTCTCCAAAGAAGAAGGCTTTAATCCTTTTGAAGAAATTATAAAACGCTATAATACTGAGGCACAAACTTTTAAAGATATGCCACAAATGTTATCATCGGACAATACAAAAGGAGCAGCTTACCGCTTTCATGCCTACAGGCGTTCATCAGCAGGATTTTATGTACTTAGAGAAATGATTGGGAGCGATAAATTTAACCAATCATTACAACTTTTTGCCCAACGCTGGAACGGTAAACACCCCACCCCATTCGATTTTTTTAACACTATAAATTTTGTAACCAAAGAAGATTTATCTTGGTTCTGGAAACCTTGGTTTTTTGATTTTGCCTACGCCGATTTAGCCATCGGGAAAACTCAAATTGTGGGCAAAAACCGAACCATAAACATTCTCCAAAAAGGGAAAATACCAGTACCTATAAAGCTGAAAATTAATTATGAAGATGGCTCTGAAAGAATAATTACAGAACCGGCAAGCGTTTGGAAAACTAACACTATTTTCACCATCTCAATAAAAAATAAGCCCATCGTTTCGCTAGAACTAGATAACCGCCTGACACCCGATGCCAATTCAGACAATAATAGAGTTAAATTTTAGCATTAAAAGCTATTGCAGTTTTATAAGAAATTATTAAATTTGGGCACTTTTTAAAAAATTTAAACATGAACGGCAAGGCATATATTTTTCTACTACTGCTTTTATCTTTTGGCAAGTTAGCATTTACACAAAAAGCAATTCTAGATACCACCGAAATTTACATTGGCGACCCTGTAAAACTCTACCTTCTCGTACCCACCGAGCAAGGAAAAGTAATCCGTTTTCAGCATTTTGAAGATACAATTATGGGGGGCATAGAAATCCTAGAAACCCCAATTATCGACTCTGTAGAAAATGGCACTTTCCTCCGAAAAACTTGGCTAATTACCTCTTTCGAGGATAGTGTTTTTAATATTCCTCCAATAAAAATTACTATTGGCGGACAGGAGCATTTTAGCAATCCCACCTCCCTTAGAGTAAAATATTTTATTCCTGACAGCACCACGCTGGCTAAGATTGATACCGTACAGTTACTCAAAATATTTGATATTAAAGGCATTGAAGACACACCGCTAACTTTTGCCGAGTTTTGGGAGCGGTTCGGGCTATACATTATTTTTTCCCTTATCGGGATATTATTAGCCATTGGCACATATTTTTTCATTAAGAAAAGACGAGAAAACAGACCTGTTTTTATTCCCCAAGCCCCTAAAATTCCACCACACATTACTGCCCTTTCAGACTTAAAAAAGTTGAAAGCAAAGGAACTTTGGCAGAAAGAAAAAGTAAAATTATACTATACAGAATTAACCGATATTTTACGCCACTATATCGAAGCAAGATTTGCTGTACCAGCAATAGAATACACTAGTGATGAAATATTGGGGTCCCTAAAAAATGCAGACCTAATAAGTCCAACAGACTATTCCGAGCTAGCACAAATATTAAACTTTGCAGATTTAACCAAATTTGCAAAGCTAAACCCACTCCCCCACGACAATGACCGCTGCATGCAATATGCTTTCAATTTTATAGAAAGTACGAAACATGAAATTGAACAAGAGCCTGATAATCAAATAGAAATAGAACAGAAAAATGGATAATATAATATTTGAAAATCCGAATTTACTGTGGTTACTACTGCTATTGCTCCCTGTTTTGCTTTGGTATATCTTTAAGCAATCCAACTCGCAAGCCACACTTACCATGTCCTCAACAACATCTTTTGACGAGGGAAGCCCCGCTGTAAAAAGCTACTTTCGCCATATTTTATTTCTCCTAAGGGCAATGGCAATTGCTCTAATAATTGTTGTTTTGGCAAGACCACAAACCATAAATAGCTCGCAAGATGAAGTTACAAAAGGGATTGATATAGTACTTTCCTTGGATATTTCGAGCAGTATGCTAGCACAAGATTTTAAGCCCAATCGCCTTGAGGCGACAAAAGATTTGGCTATCAATTTCATTTCTGGTCGCCCACTCGATAGAATTGGGCTAGTAATTTTTAGTGGAGAAAGTTTTACACAATGCCCCCTTACTACCGACCATGCTGTACTAATAAACCTTTTTCAGGATATAAAACAGGGCATGATTGAAGATGGCACTGCAATTGGAGTGGGGCTGGCAACTGCTGTTAATCGTCTAAAAGAAAGCGAGGCTATAAGCAAAGTTATTATCTTGATGACTGACGGAGTGAATAATAGTGGCGAAATTGCACCTGTAACTGCAGCCGATTTAGCCGCCAAATATGGCATACGGGTATATACCGTTGGGGTTGGGAAAAATGGTATGGCGCCTTACCCTGTACAAGGCATATTTGGAAGGCAACTACAGCAAATGGAAGTAAAAATTGATGAAGAGTCGCTTAGAGAAATTGCAGAAAAAACTGGTGGGCAATATTTTAGAGCCACTAGCAATGGAAAATTAAAATCAATATATGAGGAAATTGACAAACTCGAAAAATCTAAAATTGATGTAAAAAAATATAGTACACGCCACGAGGAGTACCTTATTTTTGCAATCCTAGCCGCAGGCTTAGTGCTTTTAGAAATAGTATTGAGGCAAGTTTTTTTTAGAAATTTACCTTAACCTCTTTTTTGAGGCGTTGTCTTTATATCTACAGTGTCTTTATGTGGAACATTGCCAGATAAGATATAAATATTATTTTCCTTATCAAAGATTCTGTTTTCAATTTCATGAATACCCTTGCGTAAAAAAATCGAATTAATATCTTCCGTAACTTCCAAAATATTTTGATGATACCAATGCTGCCCATAATTATGGTCTTGCTCTTCGGTAGCTTTTGTAACATCTACAAAATGAACATTCTGAATATTTACTGGCGAGCTTGCCCCTAAACCTAGCCTATTTTTTTTATTGATTCGGTTGGCTATTTTACGCAGTATTTTATCATTCTTATTGATATAAACATGCACCCGCTCGGCAATTAGAGTTAATTGTTCAAAACTTTTTCCTTTTTCAAACAAATCATTATCGGTATCCGGGGCAATCAGGATTAGTTCGCTAATATTCCTGTTGAGCCTGTAATTTTCGGTAAGTACATCAATCATATTTTTCAGTACTTTATTGCCCATAGAGTGGCACATAAGGTGCAAATTATTGCCACAAAATTCATTCTCTGTTTGGCGAGTAGTTATATTTACTTTAAAAAATTCTTTATAAAATTGGTCGAGCTTCAAGAATAATCTTGATAAGGCTAAGCCAGCAACGATGGAGTCATTTTGGTCGCTGTAATAATCCCAAGGGGTAGCTTTTCCGTTGGTAGTCCAGTAAAAAATTAGCACCTCATCAATAGGACTATCTTTGTTTGCGGCAAAATTTTTACGCAAAAATTGTAGATGCTCTTTTAAATCCTCTGCTTGGTTAGCAAAGCCATGCACGTAAATGAGTAAATCTCTACTTTTGTGCTTAGCCTTGCTAGCCATTCTAGAATATATATCCTGAAATACTTTTACCGAGCCTTCGGTTTTTGTTTGGTAGTTAATTTTCCCATGAATATCAGGAATTACATTAACTTCATCATTTTCAGTATTATAAGAGGCAAATCGAATGCCCGAAGAAGGGAAATGTTCTCCACTAGTATCTATATACTCTTTCCCGTTTTCATCGGAAAGAATAGCACGATTAGTGGCTATATAATGTGTTTTTTCCAAGACTAGTGAAAACTAAAATCTGTACCTAATATTAAGCCCAACACCTGCATAATGCCCAGTGCCAGAACCAAAGAAATAAGAGGGGCGCCAATCGGCACCAATGGTAATTGGTATGGCTTGTATTGGGTACTCTATCCCCAATTCGCCAGTAAGCGAGAAGTTAACACCTCCGCTATACGAGTAACTGGCAAGCCCTATTCCCGGGTAGAAAACAAGACCATCGCCGCCTATGGGGATAAGCCAATCGTAGATGACCGAAAGCCCTGCAGTACCACTATAAAAAATTAAATCGCCATGTAAGCGGTTGCCGCCTAGCGGCATAGTACCGTCTAGTGAGCCTCCTGCTGAGCCATAATTACCAAATCTTGCCCCCAGCTCGTAGCCTTTTTGTGCCTTGGCTTCGGAAGTAAAAACGAGTGAAATGCTAAATAAAATAGCAAATGCTAGAAATATTTTTTTCATAATAA
>CAMZKQ010000256.1 GCA_947311265.1 uncultured Chlorobiota bacterium
ATTTTTTGTTTTCTTTTGCAGGCTAGCCTTGCCTTGTGTGGTATATGCTGCATAAAATTTTTTCTTTTCTTCTTCGAGTACTTGTAAGTAATACTCGCCTGTTTCTAGTACCTTTTGCTTGGTTAGTCCTCTTCCTGAAAGGGTGGCAAAAACGGTTTGTATTTTTACACTTTCTTCCAGCGGTAAATCTTTCATTGCCTTTAGGGCTTGCATAAATTCTAGGTAATCTTCGCCAGGTAAGTTGGCTTTTGAAATGGCTTTTGTTAGGGATTCAAAAATCTTTTGGCTAAACTTGCCTTCTTTTGTTAGTGGGGTGGCGGTATAATCTGAGCTGTTTTCGTCTGTACCAGAAGTTGATTTCCAGCTAAAATTACTTTCCGTTACAGGTGGATGAGTTGCTGTTTTTTGGGGCTTAGTAGTTATTTTGGCAGGTTCTTTTTTTTCCTCTGGCTCATCATCATTGATGAATAGGCTTTTTATACTACTGAATTTTAGTGCCATATTTAATTAAGGTTGATAGATTTGCAGACAAAATAAATACAAAATTAAAGATTTTATCGCAAATATAAATATTTTTATCAAAAAAAATGCAAACCACCTAAAATTATAACATTTTGCACCTACTTAAATATAGAAAATGTCAGTATCATTACTAATACTGATGTTGCTTTTAGTGAACCATAAAAGGGGGGCTGAAAAAATCGACCAAATTTCATGCTTCCGTTTTGTTATTTAAAATTTTAGATTTATATCTTTAATAGAGTATTCTTTAGCGAGTATTTACCGCAAGTGTTGAAACGAGGTCAGCATGGCTGATGTGCCCTATGAAATTAAAACCGCTGCATAAAAAGAAAAACGCTAAGTATCTATCTGATACTTAGCGTTTTAATTGTGAACCTGAAGGGATTCGAACCCCTAACCTCCTGATCCGTAGTCAAGTGCACTATCCAATTATGCTACAGGTCCATTATTGAGGGTGCAAATTTAAGAATAATGTTCTAACCAACAAAATTTTAATTCAAATTATTGAGATTAAATTGTACTTTCTGTTAGCCTATAAATTACATTCCGCTCTTTAAGGTGATTTAGCATAAACTCAAAATTACTTTTTTGCTCTCCCAAATACTCCGGTGGGCAAATGCCTTTGCGAGTAAATTTTTTATTCGTCAATAGGCGAACTGCCCCGCTACACGTATAGCCAGTAGTTCTTGCCATCGACATTGTATTTGTTCTGCGGTCATACTTATCGTGCAATTCATACACGTAAATTTTTTGCCTCCCCTTTTCTACACCTTTTATAGTAATACGCATCACCGTATAATCCTCCTCGCCCTCCTTCATTTTCCATTTCGCAAAAAGCAGTTTTGAAGTTAAATCAATAGGACGAATTTTTGTCCCATTTATTTCTAGTTCTTCGTAAGAAAAAAAACCTGCGGCTCGCAGCACCTCTATATACTCCACACACCCGGGGTAGCGAAGTGTCTTTTCTATCATATTGGGGATATTTTTCATGCTAACGGCGAGGGTACGCAACCCATCAGAGTTCCATGATTCGAGTGTACCAATGCCTTTAAAGTTTACTTTCTCGACATCCGAAAGTGCCTCACGTACAACCAATTGCCCATTCTGAATGTAGCGTGCAGGGCGAGTATATTCTTCAATAACATCAATCGGCGAAAATACAGCCTTATACTCAAAAGGCCATTCTCGCTCTTTGGGCAAACCACCTACAAGGCATTCATAATGAGAAACTTCCATTGCTTTATTATGAAACCCCAATATAATATTTCCCATGCCCGGTGCTACACCGCAATCAGTTACTGCAGTAACATTATTGTCAATTGCAAGTTGGTGGAGTTCAAAAGGGTCTTCCTCAAAAAACGAAATATCAACAATATTCTTACCCGATTGGATAACGGATTTTAGCATATTATAGCCCATAAACCCAGGCACTGCCCCCACAACTATATCAAAATTTTTCACCAACTGCCTTATATTTTCTGCCGAAGACAGGTCGGCTTTTATAGTTTTTATAGTGTTATTTTTTGATAAACTCTCAAGGGCTTTTATATTATTATCTGCCGATGTAACATCAAAATAGTGAGCTAAATCTTTGGCAATTACTCCACCAACTAAGCCAGCACCTAATACAATGATTTTTTTCATAATTTTACTTTTAATTCCCAACAAAAGTAATATTTCTTTTTGAAATCCTATTTAAGTTGCCTTGCTCTGTTCTATTTTCGAGCAAAATATTCAGAATTAAAGAAAAAATTAAATTATATTTAAAAATATTTTGTACAACAGTAAAAATAATTAACTTTGCACGCTAAATAAATAGTTTCATCAAGGCAAAAAAGTTTCTGAACTTTTCGGAACGCCTTGTAAACCCTAAAAAAAAGTATATGTACGCAATTGTAGAAATCGCAGGAGTGCAATTTAAAGCCGAAAAAGGACGGAAATTGTATATCCCATTAATGCAAAAAGAAGCTGGCGAAACCGTAGAGTTCGACAAAGTTCTTCTTACCGAAAATGACGGCAATGTTAAAGTAGGTACACCAACAGTAGCAGGTGCAAAAGTTACCGCAAAAGTAATTGCCGATGTAAAAGGCGACAAAGTAAAAGTTTTTAAAAAGAAACGAAGAAAAGGATACCGAGTGCTTAATGGGCACCGACAAAAATTTACACAAGTACTTGTGGAAGGGATTGATTTTTAAATTTCAAAATCAAACTAAATAAAAATAATAAAAACACCAGATTTTAAAATCTGAAAAATCTAAAATAAAATGGCACATAAGAAAGGAGCAGGTAGTTCTAGGAACGGAAGAGAATCAGAAAGTAAACGCTTAGGCGTAAAAATATATGGCGGGCAAGCAGTAAAAGCAGGAAACATCATCGTTCGCCAGAGGGGTACTGTACACCACCCAGGGCAAAATATGGGCTTAGGAAAAGACCACACTTTATTTGCTCTAATTGACGGCACAGTAGAGTTCAAAAGAAAAAGAAATAACCGTTCGTACGTTTCAATAGTTCCATTTAAGGAAAACTAATAAGCGAAATTTCAGTTCTAAAAAATCCTGCATTATTCACTTATTGCAGGATTTTTTTATTTAAAATTATAAACATAAAATATGCTCACCTTAAAGTATATCAGCGAAAATAAAGACCAATTAATCGAACGCCTAAAAGTGAGGAATGTTGATTACACAGCAACAATAAACCAAATTCTTGATAAGGACGCTAGCCGCAAAGGTACACAAGTAAAATTAGACAACTGCCGTTCGCAAGCAAAAGCCATTGCAAAAGAAATAGGGCAGTTATTTAAAACCGGAAAAGCCGCAGAAGCAGGAGAAGCCAAGCAAAAAGCAGCAGCCTTTAAAGAAAATGAAAAGGCTTTAAATGAACAACTTACAGATATAGAAAAAGAACTCAACGAGCTGCTTTTTTTAGTGCCTAATGTGCCACACAAAGATGTACCCAAAGGCAAATCCGATGCCGATAATTTAGAGCTACGTGCCGAGGGCAAAATGCCTAAGCTACACAACAAAGCCCTGCCACACTGGGAGTTAGCCAAAAAATACGATATTATTGATTTTGAACTGGGCAACAAAATAACAGGCGCAGGATTTCCTGTTTATAAAGGCAAAGGGGCACAGTTACAACGGGCATTAATTAACTTTTTCTTGGCGGAAGCCAATAAAGCGGGCTATACCGAAATAATGCCACCACTTTTGGTCAATGAAGACTCTGGTTTTGGCACAGGGCAATTGCCCGATAAAGAAGGACAAATGTATCAGGCTACTGAGGATAATTTATACCTAATCCCGACGGCAGAAGTGCCACTGACGAATATTTACAGAAACGTAATTTTGAGTGCCGATGATTTCCCTATAAAACTGACTGCCTACACCCCTTGCTTTAGGCGAGAGGCTGGATCGTATGGTAAAGATGTGCGTGGGCTCAACCGACTTCATCAATTTGATAAAATTGAAATTGTACAAGTACAGCACCCAAGCAAGTCGGCTGATACTCTTGATATTATGGTTAATCATGTTGAAAATTTAATTAAAAAATTAAAATTACCTTATCGCCTTTTACGCCTTTGTGGTGGAGATTTAAGCTTTACTTCTACACTAACTTACGATTTTGAAGTATTTTCGGCAGCACAAGAAAAATGGCTCGAGGTAAGTTCAATCTCAAATTTTAAAACCTTCCAGGCGAATCGTTTAAAACTGCGTTTTAAAGAAAAAGGCGATAAAAAAACACAGCTAGCCCATACACTAAATGGTAGTGCCTTAGCTTTGCCTCGGATTTTAGCCGCCCTATTAGAAAATTACCAAACGCCAGAGGGCATTAAAATCCCCGAAGTATTGCAAGTTTACACTGGTTTTGATTTAATTGATTAGAAAAGATGATAATTGTAACAGGAGCTGCCGGCTTTATTGCTAGTAATTTAGTCGCCAAATTAAACCAAGAGGGATTTAAGGATATTGTACTTTCTGACAAGTTTGATAATCCTGAAAAGAACAAAAATTTAGACGGCAAAGTTTATACTGAAAAAATAGATAGAGATAATTTTTTATCTTGGCTTTCTAAAAATCACAGGCACGTTCAATTCATTTTTCATATTGGGGCAAGGACGGATACGGCTGAGTTTGATGTTGAGATTTTTAATAAGTTAAACTTAAATTATACCAAGTCGCTTTGGAAATTATGTGTAGAATTTGGTCTGCCACTAGTTTATGCGTCCTCGGCGGCCACTTATGGTATGGGCGAGCATGGCTACGTGGATAGCCATAAAATTGTAGAACAGCTGAAACCACTAAACCCTTACGGGGAGTCGAAAAACAATTTTGATAAGTGGGCTTTAAAACAAGAAAAGCAGCCATTTTTTTGGGCAGGCATGAAGTTTTTTAATGTTTATGGGCCCAATGAGTATCATAAGTCAAGAATGGCATCGGTTATTTTACATGCCTATGGGCAAATAAAAAAAACGGGAGCAATGCGGCTGTTTCGCTCGCATAACCCCAATTATAAAGATGGCGAGCAGCTTCGGGACTTTATCTATGTAAAAGATGTGGTTGATGTTTTATTTTTTATGATGAAAAGTAGGG
>CAMZKQ010000257.1 GCA_947311265.1 uncultured Chlorobiota bacterium
AAAAGTTAAAATTGAATCTTAAATATATTAATAAAAAAAAAATATTTACAGACATTAAAATTATTTTTAAAACTATTTTTAAAATTGTAGCATAAAAAAAGAGCCACTTTTAGAGTGGCTCTTTTTTTTATTTCAGTTTAAAACTGGGTTTAGTAGCGGTAATGCTCTGGTTTGTAGGGGCCATTTACAGGAATATCCACATAATCAGATTGTTCTTTGGACAGCACAGTAAGATTAACCCCAACATGTGCCAAGTGTAGCCTTGCCACCTCTTCGTCCAGTTCTTTTCTTAGGCGATATACACCGACTTCAAATTTCTTAGTCCAAAGTTCAATTTGAGCAAGGGTTTGGTTGGTGAATGAGTTACTCATTACAAACGATGGGTGCCCAGTAGCATTACCCAAGTTGACGAGTCTTCCTTCCGAAAGCAAGATAATTGAATGCCCGTCTGGGAAAACATATTGGTCCACCTGTGGTTTTATATTGATGCGTTTTATTCCCGGATAATTTTCTAATTTCTCTACTTGGATTTCATTATCAAAATGCCCAATGTTACAAACAATAGATTTGTCTTTCATTTTTTCCATGTGCTCGATAGTGATAACGTCTTTATTACCAGTAGTGGTAACATAAATTTCACCTTCTGGCAACATGTCTTCCACCGTTTTTACAGCAAAGCCTTCCATGCTGGCTTGCAATGCACAAATCGGATCGATTTCGGTAACTGTAACTCGTGAGCCGTAGCCTACCATAGAGCGTGCACAGCCTTTACCTACATCGCCATAGCCACAAACCACGACTTTTTTGCCTGCTAGCATAATATCTGTTCCTCGTTTGATACCATCGGCAAGCGACTCTCGGCAACCGTATAAATTGTCAAATTTAGATTTTGTTACAGAGTCGTTTACATTAATTGCAGGGAAGGTTAATTCCCCTTTTTCCATTAATTGATACAAACGGTGCACTCCTGTGGTGGTTTCCTCAGAAACCCCACGAAGGTTTTTCTCTGTCCTTGTCCAATACCCTGGATTTACAGTTAAATTTTCTTTGATTTTTTTGAAGAGTTGTACCTCATCTTCTTGCTCTACTTTTCTGTCTAAAATAGAAGCGTCTTTTTCTGCCTGAGCACCAATAAGTACCATCATTGTGGCATCGCCACCGTCATCAACAATTATATCTGCTGTTTTCCCTCCAGGGAAAGTTAATGCTTTTTCGGTACACCACCAGTATTCTGCCAAGGACTCGCCTTTCCATGCAAATACAGGCACGCCAGTAGCTGCAATTGCTGCTGCTGCATGGTCTTGTGTCGAGAATATGTTGCAACTTGCCCAACGCACATCTGCACCAAGTGCAGTAAGGGTTTCAATAAGCACTGCCGTTTGGATAGTCATGTGTAACGACCCCATTATTCTTGCCCCTTTTAAAGGTTGGCTATCGCCAAACTTGGCACGTAGTGCCATTAGCCCGGGCATTTCAAATTCGGCTAATTTAATTTCTTTACGTCCCCAATCTGCTAGGGTAATATCTGCGACTTTGTAGTCTTTAATTTGGTTATCTGCCATTATATTAAGGTGTATTATTTAGGGTGAACCCTTTTTATTAAGTGATAAAATTTATTTTAAAATGCAAAGCTAATAATTTTTTTTTAATTTTGAATTATAATTGCCCAATCAATGTTCATTATTGAGCTTGGTCTAGAAAATTACCCTGTACGTGTTTTTGCAAAAAACACTCAAAATTACATACTTAAAATCAGCTAGTTACAACACTCGCAGGGCAGCTAATTACTCTTTTTTTTAGTCTCTAGACCAGACTCTCATTCTTGGAAAATCATTGACCAATAAATACTAATAAATAAGTAACACCACCCAATTTAGGCTACACATAAAACCTCTAATATTATGCACTTCGAACTTAGCAAAGAATATTTAGATACACTTTTAAATATCATTCAAAAAAAAGACAACGAAAAGGCTAAAAAGCTCATGGACGTTTTACATGCTGCTGATATTGCCGAAATTTACAACGAACTAAGTATTGAAGATGCAAAATTTATCTTCCTTCTTTTAGAGGGCGAAAAAGCCGCTGATGTACTGGCCGAGCTCGAAGACGACGACCGAGAGCGGTTTATGAAAGTTCTCTCTAGTGAAGTTATTGCTGGGCGATTTATCGAACACATGGACTCCGACGATGCCGCCGATGTAATTGCAGATTTACCCGAAAATAAGCAAGAAGAAGTCCTCAAACACATTGCCGATATTGAACACGCTGGCGATATTGTCGATTTGCTTTCCTACGACGAAGATACTGCTGGGGGGCTTATGGGCAAAGAGCTTATTACTGTGCAGCTCAATGCCACTTTAAGGGAGGCTATCGAAGAAATACGTTGCCAAGCCAATGAAATTGATGAGGTGTATTATGTGTATGTTATTGATAATGAAACCATTTTGCAAGGAGCATTATCTCTAAAACGCTTGCTTTTGGCAAAAGAAGGCATGCTAATTAAAGACATATATATAGAAGATGTAATTGCAGTAAAAACAGACATGCCTGCTGAAGAGGTCGCTAATCTTGCAGATAAATACGGCTTGGTAGCACTACCAGTAGTCGATAGCATTGGGCGGCTAGTGGGGCGAATTACTATCGACGATTTGGTTGATGTAATGCGGGAAGAGTCCGATAAAGATTACCAAATGATTTCGGGTATTTCCGAAGATGTTGAAGCCTCCGACAATGTATGGTTACTCACTCGTGCGAGGATACCTTGGCTACTTGTTGGGCTTGTTGGTGGGATTTTTGGGGCACAGGTAATAGGCATTTTCGAGGTCGATTTAGCCAAACACGCCGCAATGGCCTTTTTTATACCATTAATTGCCGCCATGGGGGGCAACGTGGGCGTACAATCCTCCTCAATAGTAGTACAATCCATCGCCAATAATACTATTGGGATAGAAAGCACCTTTCAGAAAATACTAAAAGAACTTTCCGTTGCACTTATTAATGGGCTTATTTTGTCGGCATTAATATTGGGTTACAACCTCATATTTAGCAACTCCCTAGCCCTTACATTTACTGTAAGTATAGCCCTTTTTGTAGTGGTTCTTTTTGCCTCTATTTTTGGCACTTTCGTTCCCCTTATTCTCAACAAATACAAAATAGACCCTGCATTAGCCACAGGCCCTTTTATTACAACGGTAAACGATATTTTCGGGCTATTTATTTACCTTACCATAGGGGCCATGATGTATGCCATAATCTAGCTTTCTGCTATAAACTTTTGGTCGCCAGCAAAACTTCAGCTACTTTCGCACTTTAATTAACCACCTAATTTTAATCTAAAATGAAAAAAACAGTACTTATTTTATCCGTATTTCTTATCGGATTTCTATTACAATCTTGCGGCGGCGAAAAAAAAGCAGACGACGTAGTAATTAATGTAAAAAAGAAAGTAGAAACTACAGTAGTTGAAAAGAAAAAAGAAAAATCAGCTAGCGAAATTTTAATCGGAGGTAGTTGGAACAACCCAGCAGCAGCACGCAGCGAAGATGTAATTTTTAATAAAGGAGGCAAAATGCTTTGACGAAGTGGCACTGATGAAGGCGAAGATAATTGGGAAGTTAAAGGCACAGACATGCTTCATTTTTATGGCAAAGATTACAAAATTGAAACCCTTACAGCCACCCAACTAGTTGTTTCATTAGACGGCGAACGCACAACTTACGAGCGCAACTCGGACTCAAATACAAGCACTACCAAAGACTGCACCGCAAAATTTCAAATCGAAGGGGCTAACGATGCAAAAGGCATCTACACAAAAGGCAACACCAGTTGGACAATCCATTTCTCCGACGAAAAACAAAATTTCATAGCCTTTCATACAGCAAACGGCAAAGCAGATACAGAAGTATTTGTAATCGAGGAAGTTAAAAAAGGAAACGGTTGTAATTTCCACTTAAAAATGGAAGGCATAAGCGGAGAAATAGTACCACAATGGACACTTAAATATAACGAAGCAAAAAAATATTACGATTTAAAAGTACACTCCTACGATGCTAAAAACGATAGCTGGAACGACACCGTTTTTACAGGAAGCAAAGATAATGGCTAAGAAGTAAGTTTTAAAGCCAACACTAAAAGTAAAAAGCTGAACTTTATTATAAAAAGTTCAGCTTTTTTTATTCTTAAAATCAAAAAATTCTATATTTGTAAATTAAAGCAAACAGAAACTACTTCATACAAAAAAAAATGAGCTACAACGAATTAAGCGAACAAGAACAAATCCGCCGCAACTCCCTCGCCGAAATTATAAAACTAGGCATAGACCCCTACCCGGCTGCCAAATACGAAATATCTGCATACAGCACAGAAATTACAGAAAACTATAGCGAAGAAAAAAATAACTTTCAGGAAGTAAGCATCGCTGGGCGTATCATGAGCCGCAGGATTATGGGCAAAGCGGCTTTTGCCGAAATTCAAGACGCAAAAGGCAAAATACAAATCTATTTCAACCGAGATATTATCTGCCCAGGCGAAGATAAAACCTTATATAATACCGTATTCAAAAAACTGCTCGACCGTGGCGATATTATTGGCATAAAAGGAGAGGCCTTCATTACCAAAACAGGAGAAATATCAATCCGAGCCAAAGCATACACCCTACTCACAAAATCGCTAAAAGCACTGCCAGTAGTCAAAGAAAAAGACGGCAAAACCTACGACGCATTTACCGACCCCGAACGCCGGTACCGTATGCGGTACTTAGATTTAATAATCAATACCGACGTAAAAAAAGCATTCATACAACGCACCCAACTCACCAACTCCATGCGAGAGTACCTCAACCAAAAAGGATACCTTGAAGTGGAAACTCCAATATTACAACCCATCTCCGGAGGAGCAGCAGCACGCCCATTCGTAACACACCATAACACGCTGGACATGAAGCTCTACCTGCGAATTGCCAACGAACTCTACCTCAAGAAATTAATCGTTGGCGGATTTGATGGCGTTTACGAATTTGCAAAAGATTTTCGCAACGAAGGCATGAGCCGTTTTCACAACCCAGAATTTACCCAAATGGAGCTTTATGTAGCCTACAAAGACTACTTTTGGATGATGGACACCGTAGAAGAAATGATTGAAAAAATCGCCATTGACATTCACGGCACAACAAAAGTGCAAGTGGGCGAAAACACCATAGATTTCAAACGCCCATGGCAACGATACACCATGTTTGAAGCCATTGAACACTTTACAGGCATTGATATTTCCCAAATGGACGAGCCAGCCCTACGGGTAACTGCCGAAAAATTGGGAGTACCCATTGACGACTCCATGGGGAAAGGCAAATTAATAGACGAGATTTTTGGCGAAAACTGCGAAGCAAAATTAATACAGCCCACATTTATAACAGACTACCCAGTAGAAATGTCCCCATTGGCAAAAAAACACCGTAGCAAAGCGGGCTTAGTAGAACGCTTTGAGGCCGTCTGTAACGGTAAAGAAATTTGCAATGCCTACACCGAACTCAACGACCCCATAGACCAACGCAAGCGGTTCGAAGAGCAAGTACAACTCGCCAAACGTGGCGACGATGAAGCAATGATGCTCGACGAAGATTTCCTAAAAGCCATAGAATACGGCATGCCCCCAACATCAGGATTAGGCATAGGTATTGATAGGCTGGCAATGATAATGAGCAATTCGCACTCCATACAAGACGTGCTTTTCTTCCCACAAATGCGTCCCGAAGCAAAACCACAGCACGATGCCCCAGAAAAATATGCCGAAAAAGGCATTCCCGAAGAATGGATACCCATCATTCAGAAAATGGGCTTTCGTACCGCTACCGCTTTGGCGGAAGTAAAACCCGGCAAACTTTTCAACGACCTTTGTGGCATCAACAAAAAAGAAAAATTAGCACTAAGCAACCCAAGCATGGACGATGTAAAAGGTTGGTGTAAATAAACTCAAATTAAACTAACACCTTAATATCATGAACAAACAAAAACTAATTGATGCAGCAGTAATTGTTTTAATCGCCTTATTTTTACTAAGCCTCTCAATGTTCGGCTTACTCGAAAGCTCTGCAAAATTTATGCTTGTCCCAATTTTAGCATTTTACTTCCTCGGAAAATACGTTCAAAAAAAAGCAAAATAGATTAAGCAAAAAAGTACAGAATTACAAAAAATATTTTTTTTTATTAATGCAAGATGGCAAAACCCAACGCACTCTCAAAAGGATTTATAATAGCAGCATCAGGCATGCTGCTTACCCTTTTGGGAATGAATTTTGAAGACTTTACCGTAAAGCTAATATTTCAAGCAACAGGATTTATTGTCGCCATTATTGGGGCATATATTTTGATAAAAAATAATAAGAAAAATAAATAATATCTGCGAAAGCAACATCAAAAACAAATAAAATTATGGCATTACAATGCGGCATAGTCGGACTTCCCAACGTAGGAAAATCCACACTTTTTAATTGCCTTTCCAACGCAAAGGCACAATCGGCAAACTTCCCTTTCTGCACCATAGAACCCAACGTAGGCGTAATTACAGTACCAGACCCACGCCTAAACAAGCTCACAGAGCTTGTACAGCCCAAAAAAGTACAGCCAGCCACAGTCGAAATTGTAGATATTGCAGGGCTAGTAAAAGGGGCAAGCAAAGGCGAGGGATTAGGCAACAAATTCCTATCCAACATAATGAATACCAATGCAATAATACACGTACTACGCTGCTTCGACGACGATAATATCACCCATGTAGATGGCTCTGTAGATCCAGTTAGAGATAAAGAAATTATCGACATCGAACTACAAATAAAAGATTTGGAAATTGTTGAAAACCGTATTCAAAAACAGCAAAAACTAATAAAAACAGGCAGCCGAGAAGCCAAACAACAGCTCGAAATCCTGACTCAATTTAAAGAACACCTCGAAGCAGGAAATTCCGCCCGTTCCATTGATATTGACCCAGAGTTAATCCCTGCCGACTTACAACTACTAACTTCCAAGCCTGTAATGTATATCTGTAATGTGGACGAAGACTCAATAAACACAGGCAACGCCTACGTTGAAGCAGTAAAAGAGGCCGTAAAAAACGAAGATGCAGACGTACTAGTAGTAGCCGTACAAACCGAAGCCGACATCGCCGAGCTAGACGATATTGAAGAACGCAAAGAATTTCTTGAAGATGCAGGACTTTCCGAGCCGGGGTCGGCAAGGCTAATTCGGGCAGCTTATCACATTTTGGGTTTACTCACTTATTTTACCGCTGGCGTGCAGGAAGTACGGGCATGGACTTTTAAAAACGGCATGAAAGCCCCACAAACCGCAGGAGTAATCCATACAGACTTTGAAAAAGGCTTTATTCGTGCCGAAGTAATTAAGTACGAAACTTTCGTTGAGCTAGGCTCGGAACAGGCCTGTAAAGATGCAGGAAAAATGGCGGTCGAAGGCAAAGATTATGTAGTGCAGGACGGCGACATCATGCACTTTCGCTTTAATGTATAAATTTAGATTTTAAAAATGACCTTACGAATAAGTTTACAAAACCTTGAAATTTAAAAGCTCTAAAACGATTACTGAAAAACAAATATGGCAAAGCCAAAAACAATATATATATGCCAAACTTGCGGTGCACAATCTGCCAAATGGGTAGGAAAATGTAACGCTTGCAACGACTGGAACTCCTTTACAGAAGAAGTAATAGAACAACGAAAAACAGCCTTTACAGCCGTTAGTAAGAAAAAATTAAAGGCAAAACCAGTTCGAGTTTCAGAAATTAAATTTGAAAAAGAGCAACGTATTAATACCAATAATGCCGAATTTAACAGAGTGCTCGGCGGAGGGTTAGTATCTGGTTCTTTGGTACTTATAGGCGGCGAACCCGGTATTGGAAAATCAACACTTGCCCTACAAGTAGCCATGAGCATACAAGATTTAACCACCCTATACGTGTCCGGCGAAGAAAGCCTTCCGCAAATAAAAATGCGTGCCGACCGAATAAGCACCGCCACAGGCAACTGCTTAGTACTCAGCGAAACCAAGCTAGAAAACATCCTAATTCAGGCAGAAGCAATTAACCCCGATATAATTGTAATCGACTCCATACAAACCATTTATACCGAGCGGATTGAATCCTCCCCCGGCAGTGTTTCGCAAGTACGAGAGAGTGCCTCCGAAATTTTAAAATACGCCAAAGAAAACGGCAAACCCGTAATCATGATTGGGCATATCACCAAAGAAGGCAGCCTAGCAGGGCCAAAAGTTTTGGAACATATTGTGGATACCGTCCTGCAATTCGAGGGCGACCGCCACCATGTTTACCGTATTTTACGCTCCATAAAAAACCGTTTTGGATCAACCTCCGAAATGGGCATTTTTGAAATGCGAAGCACCGGCTTGCGAGAGGTTACCAACCCCTCGGAACTACTGCTTTCGCAGAATAACGAAATGTCCAGCGGTACAGCAGTATCGGCTAGTGCCGAAGGAATGCGACCTTTACTACTTGAAATACAGGCACTTGTAAGCACCGCTGCTTATGGTACACCACAACGTAGCAGCACAGGTTTCGACCTTCGCCGGCTAAGCATGCTACTTGCCGTACTCGAAAAACGAGCCGGTTTTCGCCTTGGGGCGAAAGATGTTTTCTTAAACATTGCGGGAGGTATAAAAGCCGACGACCCTGCCAACGACCTCGCTGTAGTTTGCTCGGTACTCTCCTCAGATTTAGATATTTCTATCCCCCAAGATGTTTGCTTTGCTGGCGAAGTAGGGCTTTCTGGCGAAATTCGCCCCGTTGTTCGGGTAGAGCAACGCATTGCAGAAGCGGCAAAGCAAGGCTTTAAGAAAATTTTTGTATCCAAATTTAGTCTAAAAAATGCAAACATCAAAAAAACAAAAATCGAAATTATTGGCGTATCCAAAGTCGAAGAAGTCTTTCGACAAATGTTTAGCTAGAATTACCGGACTAAAAAATATTTCATTATTAACCTGAATCTTCCTACTTTTGTAGCTCATAAAAAATAAATAAATGATACAAAGAATCCAAACCGTATGGCTATTTTTAGCCTTCCTTTCAGCCGCAGTACTTTTTTTCTTGCCCTTAGCAGAAATTTCACAAGCTGGTAAAAACTTTGAATTGCTCTATCGTGGAATTTACCCACTTACTGGCGAAAACCCTGAAATGAAATTAGCATCAATTCCACTAGCCTCTATAAACTTTTTAACTGCATTATTAAGTATTACGAGCATATTTTTGTTTAAAAAAAGAAAGCTGCAAATGCGTATTTGTATGTATAACAGCATCTTACTAATTGCAGTAACTGGGCTTATTTACTACTACTCGTCCTACGCAATGGGCAGTTGCGAAACGACGTTTGACCTCGCTTCTGCATTTCCAATAGTTGCTTTCATTCTTACAATGCTGGCCAGAAATGCCATAAAAAAAGACGATAAATTAGTAAAATCTTTAGATCGAATTCGGTAGCGTTACTTGTATTAAAAAAGCATCGTTTAGCCTGAAAAAACCAACCTTATAGCCCCCTAGCTCCCAACCACTAAAGCAGAAATTTTCTATTTATAGCCCCTCTTTAGTTTTTAATTTTAATGTAAAAAAGAAACGAAATTTAAGTTAAGGCATCAAATTTGCATAGGGATTTGTACTGAAAGCTACCTAAATTGCGTTAATAAAATGAAAGCCTCAAATGTAGTTTATTATAAAAAGAAGATTAGGTATAAATATTTTACCTCTAATTAGAATACTTTTTATATATTTACCAACTTATCGAAGCTAAATTTATTTAATAGAAAGATTAAACTATTTTTCAGAAAAAAAACAATAATGAAACGAGCGTATTTAAATTTAAAAATGACAGTCTTACTTGTTGCCCTTATTACAGCAACAGGATTTTCGCAAAACTCACCAACAATGGTCAGCGTAGAAGGTGGTTCTTTTACAATGGGTAGCAATGTAATTGTTGATGTTAAAGAAGACAAAGACAAAGCCCCTGCCCACAAAGTAAAAGTAAGGTCTTTTGATATTGGGCAACACGAAGTTACCGTAGCACAGTACAAAAAATTTGTAGCTGCAACGGGTAAAAAAATGCCCCCAAAGCCTGATGCAGAATGGCTAGATAGCCACGAAGACACAAAAAAATTCTATCCCACCATATCGAACCCCTTTTGGGGTTGGAAAGCACAATTTCCAATGCACCACGTCAGTTGGTACGATGCAATTGCTTACTGCAACTGGCTAAGTGCTAAAAACGGGTTAGCAAAAGTATATACAAAAAATGCCGATGGAGGGTGGGATACCGACCTTACAAAAAAAGGCTACCGCCTACCCACAGAAGCAGAATGGGAGTTCGCTGCAAGAGGGGGCAACAAATCTAAAGGCACCGACTTTAGTGGCTCTTCAAATGCCTCATCAGTAGCTTGGTACGACGAAACGACAAAGCTATCAGGCCCTAAAAAAGTAAAAACTAAAGCCCCCAACGAACTTGGCATCTACGACATGAGCGGAAACGTTTGGGAATGGTGTTCAGATTATTATAATGCCAATTACTACAAATCTTCGCCTGCCGATAACCCATTTAACTCATCAAGCTCTCCATCAAGAGTGCTTAGAGGTGGTGGCTGGCACTACAAAGCACACTACGCACAGGTTACAAGCAGAGATGGTCCCTATCCACACCATGCAAATTACAACACTGGTTTTCGCTTGGCAAGAACAAAATAAAACAAAATGATAAGGATTAAACTATTAATACTGGCAATAACTTTGCTTTCGACCCTCACTTTATTGGCTCAAAAAGAACCAACTATGGTATTGGTAAAAGGCGGTACTTTTACAATGGGAAGCAATAAAAGCGAACCCGATGAAAGACCACAACATAAAGTTACGCTTAGCAATTACTATATAGGAAAATATGAAATTACAGTAAAGCAATACAAAGAATACTGCAAAGCCACAAGAAAAAGAATGCCAGCCAACCCTCAAAAAGAATGGTACGAACAGCATGATATGGCAAGAAAACCATGGGTTTGGAAAGATAATTACCCCATTACTAATGTAACATGGACTGATGCTGCAGGCTACTGCAAATGGCTCTCTAAAAAAACAGGTAAAAAATACGCCTTACCAACGGAAGCACAATGGGAGTTTGCAGCAAAAGGCGGTACAAGCAGTAAAAAATATAAATTTAGTGGAGGCGATAATCCAAAGCAAGTATCATGGTTCGATGAAACCACTTACGAAAAAGGACCAATGGCAGTAGGGCGATTAAAACCCAATGAATTAGGCATTTACGATATGAGCGGCAATGTATGGGAATGGTGTTCGGATCGTTATGGGCGTTATTCCAAAGGGAAACAAAAAAACCCAAAAGGCCCTTCCAAAGGTAGCTTCCGGGTTATCCGTGGAGGCTCGTGGTACTATGTTGAAGAAATGGTGAAAGTAACCACCAGAGATGGGCCCTACCCACATTATACAAATTTTAATTATGGTTTTCGAGTAGTCATTAACCCTTAATTTAGAAATCCGCTTTTGCGGATTTTTTTTGCACTAAATCAAATCAGTTCCCATTTAATCAAGATTTATGGGCAGTTTGTTTTTAATGCAGTACTCATAATTAAGAATATTCAACAATATTCAACAATAATAATACTTTTTTTTTGCTAGCTATAGTAAATGTTTACTTTTGCAAAAGGAACTATTTTTATGAAAAAAGAACAAGATTGGAAAGACATGCCATTTTTACAACACCTAGAAGTGTTACGATGGCATATTATTCGCTCCTTACTCGCCGTACTATTCGTTGCAATTATTGCCTTTATATTCAAAAATATAATTTTTGATACGATAATATTTGCCCCAAAAACAGCCGACTTTTTCACCAATGTAAAACTTTGTGAATTTGGCAACTATATAGGTGTCGAATCACTTTGTATAAATAAGCACCCCTTCAAAATCATTAATATAACTCTTGCCGGGCAATTTTCAACACATATTTCGGTGTCCATTGTTGCAGGATTCATGATTGCCTTTCCTTATGTTTTTTTCGAGTTTTGGCGTTTTATCTTGCCAGCACTTAAAGAAAAGGAACGAAAACACAGCCGAGGCACCGTTTTTTTCTCCTCTATCCTATTTTCGCTCGGTGGTCTGTTTGGTTATTTCCTAATTTTACCATTATCGGTACACTTTTTAGGCTCGTACACAGTAAGTAGTGAAGTGGTAAACACAATAAATATTACCTCTTATATCCAAACTTTCACCTCTGTAATTTTAGCCGCAGGTGTAATTTTTGAACTCCCGATATTTATATTTTTCCTAAGTAAAATAGGGTTAGTTACTCCCGCAATGCTTAAAAAATACCGTAAACACTCGCTTGTAATTATACTTGCCCTTTCGGCAATTATTACACCGCCAGATATTTTTAGCCAAATTTTAGTATCCTTCCCCCTACTAGTGCTTTACGAAATAGGTATTTTAATATCCAAAAGGGTAGTAAAAAAAGACAAGAGCGTTTTAGTTTAGGTATTCAACATTGGTGCTAAATCCGCTTAATATCTGCCCCAAGGGCGTTGAGCCGAAGGTCAATATTTTCATAACCTCGGTCTATTTGTTCAATATTATGAATAGTGCTTGTGCCACTTGCCGAAAGTGCTGAAATTAAGAGGGCTACACCCGCACGAATATCTGGCGATGTCATAGTAGTACCCCGTAATTTCACTTCTTGGTTTAGCCCAATAACTGTAGCTCGATGCGGGTCGCAAAGGATTATTCTGGCGCCCATATCAATCAATTTATCGACAAAAAAGAGCCTACTTTCAAACATTTTTTGGTGGATAAGTACACTGCCTTTGGCTTGGATAGAAGCGACTAAAAGGACACTTAGCAAATCGGGTGTAAGCCCTGGCCATGGGGCATCAGCGAGAGTCATGATAGAGCCATCTATAAATGTTTGTACGCTGTAATTTTCTTGTGTAGGAATAAAAATATGATCGCCTTGGCGTTGGAGCTGAATGCCTAATTTTTGAAATGTTTTAGGGATTACTCCCAGCTGGTCGTAAGCGGTATCTTTAATAAGAATTTCAGATTTTGTCATTGCTGCCAAGCCTATAAAACTGCCAATTTCAATCATATCAGGCAACAGCCTGTGCGAACAGCCAGCGAGTGCCCCAACGCCAAGTATCTGTAACATATTCGAGCCAATGCCCAAAATTTTAGCCCCCATAACATTTAGCATTTTGCAAAGTTGCTGCAAATAAGGTTCGCAGGCGGCATTGTAAATGGTTGTTTTTCCTTTGGCCAAAACGGCCGCCATTAGGATATTTGCAGTACCGGTAACGGAGGCTTCTTCGAGTAGCATATACTTGCCTTTCAGGCTTTTAGCTGTAACTTCAATTATCGAGTTCTCGGTGTCATAGTTAAATTCTGCACCCAACTCCTGAAAGTCTAGCAGGTCGGTATCTAATCGTCGCCGACCAATTTTATCGCCTCCCGGGAGGGGAATAAAGGCTTGCCCAAAGCGGGCGAGCAGAGGGCCAAGTATCATTACCGAGCCACGTAGTTTTGAGCCTTCTAGCAAAAATTCGTCTGTCCTAAGAAAATTAAGGTCTATATTTTTGGCTCTAAAAGTATATTCATTTTTACCCGGGCGGCTAATTTCAACGCCCATGCGTTGCAATAATTTTATCAAATTATTGATGTCGATAATATCTGGGACATTACTAATTGTAATTTTTTCTGCGGTAAGCAGGCAGGCACAAATAACTTGAAGAGCTTCATTTTTAGCACCTTGTGGGGTTATTTCGCCACTTAATCGCCGACCACCTGTAATGGTAAATGAGGACATTTTTTTATTTTTAGTTTATATTGCTTTCCAGCCCTGTGCCTCCAGAGCAATAGCGGTGCCGGATTGGCTTACCATAAAAATATTTTCGGGTTTATCGCTCATGTGCCCAATAATTGAGATTTCATTGATGCTTTTTATTTTATGAAATTCGCTTTGCGAAACGGTAAAGAGTAGCTCGTAATCTTCGCCGCCATTTAGGGCAAAAACAAGTGCGTCCATATTTATTTCTTGGGCAAAATCTTTGGTTTCTTGCACTATCGGTATTTTATCCTGATAGATGCTACATCCCACTTTTGATTGTGTGCAAAGGTGCAGTATTTCAGAGGAAAGTCCATCGGAAATATCAATCATAGCAGTCGGAATTATATTTTTCTCGGCTAAAATTTCAATAATTTCTCGGCGAGGTTCTGGTCTTAATTGGCGTTGGAGGATATAATCGAAGCCTGTTAATTGGGGTTGTAATTCGGGGTTGGCTTTGTAGAGTTCTTTTTCTCTTTCGAGTAGTTGCAGTCCTGCATAAGCAGCTCCCAAGTCGCCAGAAACACAGAGTAAGTCGTCGGGTTGTGCGGTGTTTCGGTAGGTAATTTTTTCTTCGTCGGCTTCGCCCAAAGCTGTTATGCTTATGATTAATCCTGACATGGAAGAGGCGGTGTCGCCTCCGATTAAATCGACTTTGTAGTTTTGGCAGGCTAGTTTAATGCCTGCATAGAGTTCTTCTATGGCTTCTAGCGGAAAGCGGTTGGATACGGCAATGGATACTGTTATTTGCCTTGGTGTGGCATTCATTGCATAAACGTCGGACAAATTAACTGTAACTGCCTTATAACCAAGATGTTTTAATGGTACATACATGAGGTTAAAGTGTATCCCTTCGATGAGTAAATCGGTGGTTACCACTTGCTTTTTGTTGGCATAATTAAGTACTGCGGCATCATCGCCTACAGCTTTTATGGTCGATTTATTATTTATTTCAAACCCTTTGGTGAGCCTTTTTATTAAGCCAAATTCGCCAAGTTCGGAAAGTGCTGTTTTTTTATTGTCCATTATAATATAAGGTAACTTGAAGTATTAATCTTTTGCTAAAATAATTACAAATATAAGTAAAATTTAAGAAGGCTAATAAGAACTTGCCAAAGAAATAAGGGAGGGCAAGCTATTAAATGTTTTGTAAGTGGCAATAAAATTTATTACTTTGCAAATTATTTATATTAAATCTTAATAACGCAACTATTTTTCACCGAATTTCTCTTTTATAATGAGTCTAAGTAAATATCTTGTAGAGCATAACGCAAAATTAACAACCAACAAAACCCTTGAGGAATTAAAGCAGTATAACCGCCAACTAACTTTTGATTGGATTGCCAAAAATAAAGAATTTGAAGCAGAAATAAAAGCTGGGTTTCATACCCTTACTTCTGAAAATTATAATGAAAACCGTACCGAAATTTTAAATGGATATGCCGACCACTATGCCGAAAAAATATTTGGCTTTAGTGCCAAGATTCCTCAATATTTGGCAAAAGTAGGCGAAGCTCCTTTTAATGAAGCCGAACTAAAAGAGATTAAAGAAGCTGTAAAAAAACAAAATGCGATTCCTTTTATTGGGCATTTGGGTGGTATGGAGTTTATCCCTCCGTTCCTTGCATTGCATGGTATTCCTGTTACAGTTATTCTGCGGTTTAATAGCACTGAGGCTCGAAAACGTGCTTTTGAACAAAATGCTAGGCTCAAGGACTTAGACATTACATTGATAGATGCTTCGGATAATATGGTTGCAGAATTACTAAAATTAAAAGGGCAAAAACGCTTGCTAATTACTGTTTACGATGGTTTTGATAACTGGAAACCTGATGTGGAGTCGGTTACAATGTATTGGGGTTTAAAAAAAATAAAGTTGGATTCTACACCTAGGCGACTTTATAATTTAACTCAAAAAGGAAGTTTCTTTTATATCTCGATGCTAAGAAATGATGATAAATATAAATTCTCGGCAGTAAAATTAGAGAAAGGGCAAAGCCATACTATATCCGAAGTTATTTATAAGCCATGGAAAGCGAGTATTGAAGAGAACTTTTCGCAATGGTATATTTGGGACGAAGTTCGGGAAATAAAAAACAGGTAGTAGGGAGTAGTTCTTTTTTTAGCCCAAAGTAATTGGGCTAATCTTTTAAGCAACGTATAGAGTAACCAGAGATTTTACTTAGACTGGAGGACGTTGTTGTTGCAGTATTGTTGTAAAAACAGTAGGCATCGTTCGTATCATTACCAACAAGGTTTATACCTACCCAACTAGTACCATGTAATAAAACATACACTTTATTGAGGTATTATAAATTTGTAAGCCTGCTGCAGGAACAGAAATTGCATACATTTCTGTGGAAGTTAGGCGAGGGAAAAGTAGCCCTTGGTCAGCACTTTTTATATCCAATATTGTTGCAGGGCTGGGCGATGAGCCATCAGCATTTATAGCAACACCTTGCGAAAAAGCACTAAAACTAATTAGTAAAAAGGTTAAGAGTAGTGGTGAAATTTGAGCATTTTGAAACATCAAACTTTCAATTTACGACATCGTTAATTTCTTTCTCTGTTAATCCTGTCAATTTCTTTAATATTTCAATTGAAAC
>CAMZKQ010000258.1 GCA_947311265.1 uncultured Chlorobiota bacterium
CACAGGTGGCACATACAAAATACCCATTCCCGCAGGGACACTGCCCATTGCAGCAAATACCCTTAGGGTAAAAGCAAAATCATCAACATGCAGCCAAGTTACCCTAGATAGCCCTGGGTATATTACAGTAGTACCCGCCCCTACGCCCTTTGCCAACCTTTCGGGCAACACCGTCTGCCTTGGCAACGATGGTGCAGTAACCCTCACAAATACAGATGAAGGCATACGGTACGAAGCCCTTATTAATGGGCAAATTGTTGCCACAGGCGCCCCATTTCAAGGGGATTTAACCATTACCATACCAGCCGAATATTTGCAGGTCGGAAATAATACAATTAGTTTCCAAGCCACTAATAACAGTTGCGAAGTGCAACTTAGCCAGCAAGCAAATATTATTGTAACAGAAGCCTCACTTGCCGAGAGCGAAGTGGAAGTAGAAGACGTATGTTTTGGTAGCAATGCCGATATATTATTTAAAACAAGCGAAATATCTACTCTGTACGAAGTTTATATCAATAACGTCTTAGTTGGCTCTAAAAATGGCACAGGTTCAGATTTTACTTTAAGCCTGAACACATCAGAACTGCCTATTGGCGACCATACCGTTACAATAAAAGCAAGCCAAGGGGGCTGTTATAAAAATTTTACGAATACTCCCACAATAACAATTAAGCCACCACCCAACAAAAATATTGCCACCACAGGTAGCGAAATTTGCTTTGGTGCAGACGGTACTTTTAATATCATCAATTCCGAGAATAATACCGTTTATACGGTGTACCTAAACAATAGCTTGTACACCACTGCCATAGGCAATTCGCATACACTCGATTTTACTGTACCAGCCAATGAACTAGTGCCAGGTAGCAATCAGATTTTAATTTCAGCAGAAAAGGCTGGTTGCCAAGCGGTGCTTTTAAGCAACCCAATAATTAAAAACCAAAAATTAGACATTAATAAAACCGTTTCAGCAACTCCCATTTGCAAAGGCGAGCAGGCAACAATTAGCATCGAAAATTCAGATTTAAACATACTCTACTCTGCCAGTATTGCTGGCGAATTAGTAAACACAGCACTAGGCACAGGCAGCGATGTAAGCATTACATTACCAGCTAGTTGGGTGTTAAATACCACTTTGGTGGATATTCAGGCAACTGCCCAATCTTGTGCCGAAAATTTTATCGAGCCAATAGAAATTAAAGTAAATGCTTTGCCTGCTTTTAATAACACCATACTAGGCGACACCGTTTTAGAATACCAAGCCAGTAGCATCACTATCCTTTCCGCCCAAAGCGGAATAACCTACTGGGCAACCCCAGAAATAGGCACAGATGTATATATTGCCCATGCAGTTACTGATGGCAATTTGAAAATACAAATACCTAGTTTTCAGGCAAGTTACGGAGATACTGAATTTACAATTTGGGCAAAAAATGAAGCCAACTGCTTTGCCCAAAATACTCAAACTGCAATTATCCATGCCATTGGAGTACCACCAGTGGCTAACCGAGATTCTGCACAGGTAGAGCAACACAGCACACTCACTAATTTTTCGCTGGCAAGCAACGATGTGGATACTAATTTAGACCCCACATCAGTAAATATTGCCTCCAGCTTTTCCGCCATGGGCGGAATGATTAGCATAAATGCCGATGGTACAATAAACTACACCCCTCCGCCCCGTTTTTTTGGCACAGACTCTGTTGTATATGGCATTTGCGATAACACCAACCTTTGTGATACTTCGGTACTTATCATTACTGTAAAACAAAAAATATTAATTTCAGAGTTAGAATTTCCGCAAGCCTTTTCGCCTAACGGCGATGATGTAAACCAGACTTTCTTTATAAAAGGCATTAAAGGTTTTCCTGAAAACACGATACAAATTTACAACCGCTGGGGGAATTTAATCTACAAAGCATCGCCCTATCTAAATACTTGGGACGGCACAGCAACCCAGAGTTCCCAAGCCGGAATAAAAAAAGTACCCAGCGGCACTTACTACTATATTTTCAGCCCCGCAGCAAACGAAAAAGTAATTAAAGGCTTTATTTACCTCACTTATTAATGGCATCAGTTTTGCTCTCCATTTTATTTTAGTTATCTTTGCTTTAAACAAAAAAAATTATGGAGTCATTTTTATCATTTATACTTGCCAAAGAAAAATTTGCAATTAGCATTACAAAAGTTTTAGAAGTACTTTTAGAATACAAAGTGGTCGAAGTACCCGATGCCCCCCTATTTGTTGAAGGGGTACTCAATTTCAGAGGCGATATTGTACCTATTATTAATTTCAGAAAAAAGTTTAAGTTCCCCGAAGATAAAGCGAAAAAAAGTATGCTTATTATTCTTGAAATTACAGAAAATGATAAAACAGTCGTTTTTGGAGCGGTGGTAGATAAAGTGCACAATGTTTTTGAAATTCAATCTGGCGACATACTCCCAACACCCGAGTTTGGGTCTAAATACAAGCCCGAATATATTGGTGGAATGATAAAAGAAAAAGGTGATTTTTTGATGATTATGAATATCGAGAAAGTATTTTCCGATAAAGACGTTGAACTACTAGCTGAAATTGCCGAATAATATTTTGAAAAATCAGTTAGCCAGCTATTTTTGCACGATTGTTGCAAACCTAAAAATTGCTTATTAACAGCTTAAAAGTTTACTTTTAGCCACTTCAAAATTATCACTTTATGAAAACTATTTATCTTGTAGGGTTTTTATTAGCCTTTACATCTGGGCTATTTGCCCAGCAATCCCTTATTTATTCCCATTCCGATTTACTTAAATCGGATAATATCCGAAAGGAATTAGAAACGGCAAAAAAGAAGCTAACTGCTAAACCTGATGATGCAAAAACACTCCTAACCATTGGCTTTTGCTACTTATTAATGCCCGAAAAAAAAGACAGTAGCTACTTCTTTATCCAAAGTGCCAGAAGTGCTTACCGCACAAAAGCAAACGCCGAAGAGGCATTTTTGCGAACTGGCGTGCTGCTCGGGCAAGCCTACCGGCTAAATAATCAGTTTACCGATGCTAAAACGCAATTATTAAGCGTACAGAAACAGGCCAGTAAAAATCCAATTATGGTAAAATTTATTGAGCAAGAGTTAATGATTACTGCCAATGCCAAAAACATGAAACAAAATCCAGACTATGTTTTTGTAAAAAACTTAGCCAATATAAACTCAAAATACTCCGACCACTCGCCAATGCTTTATCATGATAGTGTTTTGATTTTTACCTCAAAACAAAAAACAAAAATAGGCGATAAAAAACGCTTTTCAGGCAACTACTCCGAAGATATTTTTTTTACATACTACGAACCCAGCAAAAATGAGTGGCATAAAACAAAAGTAATTAGCCGAAAAGTAAAATCTAAAAATAACACATCAAATTGTGGGATTAGCAACGATAAAAAAACAATTTATGTGTATCAGAATAGCGATATTTACGAAATGAAACGTGAAGGAGATAAGTGGAAAAAACCCAAAAAAACACGCCTGCCAGTAAATTCAAAAGCAGACGACAAAAACATCTGCTTTACTCCAGACGGCAAATATGCCTACCTATCAAGCAACCGCCCAGGTGGGCATGGCGAGTTCGATATCTATCGGCTTACTCGCATGGGTGCAACTAGCTGGAGCCAACCCGAAAATATAGGCACAACAATAAATACTGCCCAAAGCGAAAGTAGCCCATTTATAGATGCCGAAGGCACTCTATTTTTTAGTTCCAAAGGGCATAATGGCAATGGGGGATACGATATTTTTAGGGCCTACCCAGATGGCAAAGGGGGGTTTAAAACCCCTGAAAATATGGGTTGGCCTATAAATTCTGAATACGATGATATTTTCTTTTACAGAAGTAAGGATTTGAAACACGCCGTTTTCACCTCCCGAAGACCAGAGGGCAGCAAAGGAAAATCAGATATATACATGGCTACTTTTTTCGACTACTTAGTGGCCTATGGTAGTGCCATAAAAAAAGGGCTAGACGGCGATGGTGTCTATGTACAAAGTTTCAAACTTAGCGATAAAGGCACATTTGAACTCCCACAAGTAAGTACTGCTGGGAGTTACACTATGCTTGTAAACCATAGCAGAAAATACTTTGCTAAAGCAGAAGCCAAAGGCTATTTCTTTGAAACAATTGTTTTTGAGACCCCTAGCGAACACGAAAAAAGAATGGAAATAGACCAAATGGTTTTAGATAAAATAGACTATGATAAAGTATTTAAACAATACACACCAAATTGCAAAAATAGTACTATAACCAACGAATTTGCTTTGTTTTTAAACACCTTAATTAGCTTCCTAGAAATTCACCCAGAATTTTCTTGTGATTTATCGTTAGCTAACAACGGCATAGCAGAAAATTACCTCAAAAAAAATGGTATCCCAGAAAGCCAGCTCTCTTTCAACCTCTACAAATCGGGGAATTGTGCGGTTACAATTTACCAAAAAGGGCTTGATACAGAAGAGTTTTCAGAATATAAGCCAACACCAGAGCCTATTATCAAAACCGCAAAAAAAATAAAATACACCATACAAGTAGGTGCATTTAACCAAAATCTAGATATAAACCATTGGTTTTTCCGAAGTTTGAGAGGAAAAGTAATCCGCCGGGACGACAAAGACCATCTAAACCGCTACATCATAGGCGTATATGAAGATGAAGATGAAGCTAAACGGAAATTACCCAATATAATTAATCTCGGCTTTTTCGATGCCTTTATCCGTGAGGTCGATTGGTACGACCAAAAATAATAATACAAACAAGGCAAAAATACTTGCCCTAGATTCCCCCCTTTATAGGCACTTTCAAAAAACCATATTCCACTCCCTAGTACTTAAAATACTAGGGAGTAAAAGTATAATAAGGCTAAGAGACAAGCACCTTACCAGTCATTTCTTTAGGGATTTCTAGCCCCATAATTTTGAGTAATGTAGGGGCTACATCTGCTAATTTCCCGTTTTTGATTGCTTTATAGCCTGTGTTTACAGCAATGCAAGGTACAGGGTTTAAAGAGTGGGCAGTATTGGGCGAACCGTCTGGGTTTACAGCATTATCTGCATTGCCATGGTCGGCAATTATTAGCACGGCATAGCCGGCAGCTTTTGCTGCTTCTACTGTTTTGGCAACGCAGTCATCTACTGCTGCAACGGCTTTCAATATTGCCTCGTAGATACCTGTATGCCCTACCATATCGCCATTAGCATAATTTAGGCAAATAAAATCGTTCTCTTTTGTTTGTATTTCGGCAAGTAATTTTTCGGTAACTTCGTAGATACTCATTTCGGGTTGTAGGTCGTAAGTAGCCACTTTGGGTGATAGTACAAGGATGCGTTTTTCGCCTTCAAACTCTGCCTCCCTTCCTCCGGAAAAGAAGAAGGTAACATGAGCAAATTTTTCTGTTTCGGCAATTCTAAGTTGTTTTTTTCCTGCTTTGGCAAGGATTTCTCCCATTGTATTTTCAACATTTTCTTTACTATAAATTACACTCACGCCCTTAAATTTCTCATCATAGCGAGTCATTGTAAGGTAGTTTAAATCGAGTGTTTTCATGCCTTCTTCTGGCATATCCTGCTGCGAAAGCACGGTGGTAATTTCTCTAAGCCTATCGGTACGGAAATTAAAGCAAATAACCACATCGCCGTTAGTAATATTGCCTACGGGCAAATCATTTTCATCAACAAGCACTACTGGCTCAATAAACTCATCGGTTTTTCCATCAGCGTAAGATTGCTCCACTGCCTCTGAGGCAGACTGTACTTTTTGCCCAGTACCATGTACCATTAAATCGTAACCTTTTTTCACTCTATCCCAGCGTTTATCTCTATCCATAGAGAAGTAACGCCCAATAAGTGAGGCTATTTTCACTTTGGAATTTTCGAGTTTATTTTCTAGTTCTTTTATAAATCCTAATCCGCTTTTCGGGTCGCAATCTCGCCCATCGGTAATGGCGTGTACAAATACATTTTCCAGCCCTGCAGCATCGGTAAGCTCGCAAAGTTTATAGAGGTGTTTTTCTGATGAATGTACGCCACCATTGGAAACCAAGCCTATAAAATGGACGGATTTTTTGTTCTCTTGTGCATACTCAAAGGCATTTTTTAGTACTTTGTTTTCGGCAATCGAGTTGTCTTTTATGGCATTATTTATTTTAACTAGGTCTTGAAATACAGTTCGCCCTGCCCCTATATTTAAGTGCCCTACTTCGGAGTTGCCCATTTGCCCATCGGGCAATCCTACGTTTTCGCCATCGGTGAGTAGTTGCGAGTTGGGTTCATTTTTCATCAGGTGGTCTATATAAGGGGTCTTGCCATTGTAAATTACATCTGCTTTGTCGGCCTGTCCTTTTCCCCAGCCATCAAGGATTATTAGTATTGTTTTTTTCATTTTTTTGATATTTTATACATTTTAAATGTCGAAAAATAAGTATTTTATATGAGTGCAGTCCAAAAAGCAAAAAAAGTGTGCTTAGTCGCCCTGCGAGTAGTTTAATTAACTGATTTTCAGGTGCTAATTTTGACTATTTTTGTAAAATAACTCGCGGGGCAACTTTTTATACAGGACTCTTATATGCTTTTACTGGCAAAGATAAAAAAATAACTGTTGTTCTTAGTATTAAAGAAAATCTACAGGGCAAAAAAAATCTGCACTAAAAGAGTACAGATTTTTTTAATCTTCATTTTAAGCTACAATTACATACTAATAATTTTAAACTCTGTACGCCGGTTGGCTTGATGCTGTGCATCAGTAAGGTTGTGTTTTACAGGTTTATTATTACACTTACAGTGTATTTTTAGTTGTGTTTCGCCATAACCTTTTCCATAGATTCGTTCTGGTTTTGTAATTTTTGATTTTATGTACTTGGCAGAGGCCTTTGCTCGCCTATCCGATAGGCGTGTATTTGATTTTATGCTGCCTCGGCAATCGGTATGCGAGCCAAGCTCTATCACCATTGTAGGGTGCTCGTTCATAACTTTAATAATTTTTTCGAGTTCTGTTGCTGCATCTGGTCGGATATTAAATTTATTGAAATCAAATAAAATTGGTTTTATTTCGATAAAATCGGATAGTTTTGAGCCTACTTTTAGCTTGAGCATTGTTATTTCAACAACATATTCGCCTTCTTTATTTATTGTTGTTTGATAACTTTTTGTAGCTTCTAAGTACTGGTCTTTGTGGGCTACAAATCTGTAGTTTAGAATATCGTTCATTTTAAAGCCTATAAGGGGTTTTCGGTATTGCCCATTGGCTTGTGTGTAAACATTTTCGTTTTTATTGTTCGATACGTTAGTCATAGCAATATTAACGCCATCGAGCAGGTTACCATCAGCATCTTTTACGATACAGACTAGGGATAAATCAGGCACTTTTGTAAGGACTAAATTAGCAATTACAACTTGTGTATCGCCATAAGTACTGGCAACATTTTTTCCGTTATCGTATTATTCTTTTATTCCTTTTAAGGAATATTTTTTATCATTGTCTGCTTTAAATGTGTATGCCCCTGTAGCATCAGTGGTAATTGTTTCTATAATTTTGCCCTTTTCATCGTATAGATTTACTTCGGTATTGGCAAGTAAATTGCCATCAGTATCTTTGGCTGTTCCTTTTATTACCTTGTTGAATAAGAATGGTTTATGCAGAATATAAGCATAAATATCATCATCGCCTTTTCCGCCAGGACGGTTGGAAGAGAAATAGCCGCCCTTTCCTTCTTTATCTAATATAAAAGCAAAATCGTCCTTGCTTGTGTTTACTGGTACGCCAACGTTTTTAAATTCTTGTGGGACATTATTTTCCACCTTAGCAACAAAAACGTCTAGCCCACCTAAGCCAGGTTGCCCATCGGAGGCAAAAAATAAAAGTTCGCCTGTATTGGAAATATAAGGAAACATTTCGTTACCTTCTGTGTTTACTAAATTACCCAAATTTTGTGGACTTTCCCAAACGCCTTCTTTCGAGCGTTTTACAATATATAAATCAACACCACCTTGCCCACCGGGCATGTCTGATGCAAAATACATGGTAAGCCCGTCTGGCGAAAGTGCTGGATGCCCAACAGAATATTCGGGGCTATTAAAAGGCACAGCTTTTGGTTTGCTCCAGCTATTGCCTTCGAGTTGGCTTGTAAACAGTTGCAATTTAATCACGCCATCTTTACTTTTTCCTTTGTAATTATTGCGTGTAAAAACTACAAAATCTCCGGCTTCGTTAAAAGAGGCAGGGCCTTCGTGGAATTTTTTGTTTAAACGGCGTACAAATTTGCGTGGTGTTTTTAAACTATTGTCCTCATTTCTTTGGGCTTCGTAGAGGTTTAGAAATGGTAGTTTGTTCCAATTCCATCGTCTTTTTACTGGCACTATACCTTCTCTGGACGATGCAAAAACGATATTACCTTTGTAAAAGGCTGTTCCGAAATCTTCTTGTTCGGTATTAATATCTAAATTAGAAATGGTAAACTGCCCTTTGTCTTTTTGCAATTTAGTGTAGTAGTTAGCATCGCTGGTTAGAGCTTTTGCACGAGAGTCATCGGATTTTAAATCTTTAAATTTAGCCATCCAACGTTGCGACTCGCTGTACTTTTCATTCATTTTAAGCACATAAGCATAGTTGTAAACGTCTTCGGCTGTGGCTTCATCTAGTGTGCAGAGTTGTGCATAGTAGGTTTCGGATTTATCATATTCCCTTGTACGGAAATAGCTATCGGCTAGGTTTCTTAAAATGGCAGGTGTTTTTTCGGTAATTCCTTCGTATTTTTCAATCGCTTTGGAATAGGAATAGCCTTCGTGAAACTTATCTGCTTTTTTTATTTTTGCTTTTCCTTGTGCCATTATTTGTTGGGAGGCAAGGAGCAAAATGGCAATATATACTATTTTTTTTAACATCATTTTCTGTTTTTAAAAGTTTTGAGAATTAAGTATGAAGCCTTAAATTTTGCACTTATGGTTAGTACAGAAAATCTAAGGTTTCCGACTTAAAAAAATTCTACTAATAGATTAAAAATACCTTGGCGAACGAATTTTAGCTTTATCATTGTAAATAAAGTCGTAACGCAACATAATTTCGTGGCTACCGGTATTGTAAACCATTGTTTTATTGCCAAAAGACCAGTCGTAAGAATAGCCCAAAGATAACATTTCAAAAATATTCATACCAATTAATGCACCTGCGGCATCGCCAGTTCTGTACATTGGTCCTGCCCAAAACTTATCGAAAAAGATAAATTCGGCAGTTAAATCAAGTTCCATTGGTACACCAGCAGTAACTTTTAGCATCGTTGTTGGTTTCACTTTCACATTTTCTGTAATGTTGATGTATGTTCCTGCAATAAGGAAATAGTGTCGTTGCTCGCTGGCCAAATTAGTGCCACCTGTTGTTACTCCTGTAGTAAAATTATTTTGCAATAATTTAGGGATAGATGCACCAATATAATAGCGGTCGGTAGAGTAATAAAGCCCGAAACCAAAGTTGGGCAACACATCGCTTTGAATGTTTGTAAACGAAGGGTCGCTTGCATCGGGAACGTTAATATCTCCAAGGTTATTAGAGCGAAGGTTTACTCCGGCTTTTAGCCCAAAGGCTAATTTTGCTTTTTTTCCAAATTTAATTTTGTAGGCAAAATCGCCATAAACGGAGGTCATTTTTGTGGGGCCAATTTCGTCTGAAATTATGGATAGTCCTGCACCTACTTTTTCGTTAAAAAGCGGGGTGTGCAAAGTAAGTGTTCCTGTTTTTGGTGCACCATCGAAGCCCACCCACTGGTGCCGACCAAGTAGGGTTACTGTAAGTGCATCTCTGCTTCCGGCATAGCCGGAATTTACGGCAATGGTGTTGTAGGCATAATGTGTAAACATTGCATCTTGCTGTGCAAATGCGGGTAACATTGCCATTGCTGCTAATATGAGTAATGATATTTTTTTCATATCTTTATAATGTATTAACTGTTTATATTTTAGTTTTTTGAAAATAAACCAAGGTTTGATGTTAAATATCAAACCTTGGTTATATTAATATTACTTGCTTAGGTAAATATACCCTTTAAGAGCTTTTTCTCCTTCAACACCTGTTTCGATGATGTAGAAATAAGTACCTACTGGTAATTTATCGCCTCCTGCCTTAACACCAAACTGCGAAGTGCCGTCCCAGTCGTTTTGGTAATTAGTGGCTTCAAAAACGATATTTCCCCAACGGTTGAATATTGAGATTTTGTGGTCTGGGTAATTTTCAAGACCTTTTACTTCCCAAGTATCATTTTGTCCGTCGCCGTTAGGAGAGAATCCTCCGAATACAGTAATTTCAGTTGAATTTACGGTAATGGTTACAGTGGCTGTTGAGCAATCTCCGTTGGCATCACAAATAGTGTATGTAAAGCTGTCTGTTCCAGAGAATCCGTCTTCAGGTTTGTAAGTGTATGTACCATCATCGTTTATAGTAACTGTACCGTTGGAAGGAGATGTGGCCACTTCAATAGTGATTCCTCCGTCGCCTAGTCCGGTATCGTTATCTAATACTGTGCCTGTAATTTCTGTTCCTGCATCGCCTTGGGCAGTATCGTCGTTGGCTTCTGGGGCATCATTTTCAGGAGTTACAGTGATGGTAACTACGGCTGTTGTGCATTCTTTTGGTGTTTCGTCGTTACATACTTCGTATGTAAATGAGTCGGTACCGTTAAAGTTAGCATCTGGGGTGTAGGTGTACGTTCCATCTGCATTAAGCACTAGTGTTCCGTGAGCTACATCGGTTACTGGTGTTGTGGTAACGGTGAGGTTGCTGCCGTCTGCATCGCTATCGTTATCGAGTACAGTTGTTCCGTTAAGAACGCCCTCTTCTTCTACGGTGGCGGTGTTGTCCTCGGCTACTAGCTCGTCGTTTACAGGTAGTATTGTGATAGTTACGGTAGCTGTTGAGCAGTCGTTATCAGTATCGCAAACGGTGTATTCAAATGTATCGGTACCGTTAAAGTTGGCATTTGGCGTATAAGTAAAGTCGCCGTTGCTCAATATTGAAACTGTACCGTTGGTAGGGTTTGTTGCTATTACGGTTGTAAAAGGCACATCGTCTAAACCAGTATCATTTGAAATTACATTGTTTGAAATAGGGGTATCTTCATCAGTTGTGTAAGTATCATCAACGGCAATAGGGAAGTGGTTTTCTTCTTCTATTGTGATGGTTACAATGGCTTGTGTGCATAGTTGCGGTGTACCATCGTCGCAAATTTCGTAAACGAAATTATCAGTTCCAAAGAAGCCTGGGTTTGGTGTGTAAACATAAGTTCCGTCTGGGCTTATTGTTACAGTACCATTGCTAGGCGGTGTAATTGGAGTGGTATTCACAATTAAGTTATCGCCATCAATATCGCTATCATTAATTAATATATTTCCTGTAACAGGGATATTTTCGATAGTGGTCGCAAAGTCGTTTTGGGCAACTGGTGGGTCGTTTACTGGTTTTACTGTGATATAAACGATGGCTTGTGCAGTGTCCTGTGGCGTTTCATCGTTGGTTATCTGGTAAGTAAATTGATCCAGTCCGTTAAAATTATGGTCTGGCGAATAAGTAAATGTACCGTTCCAGTTTAATGTAAGTGTTCCGTGTGCAACGTCTGAAATTGGTGTTGTTGTGGTTACGATATTGCTACCGTCGGAATCTCCATCATTAACTAAAATTGTAGTGCCTACTAAGATGTTATCTTCAAATACTTCGTAGTAATCATCGTTGGCATATAAATCTCCTGGTGCAGTTACTGTGATAATAATATCGGCAGTTGTGCATTCGGCAGGTGTTGCATCATCGCAAACTTGATAAGTAATTGTATCTGTTCCTACGAAACCGTTATCTGGTGTGTAAACGAAACTTCCATCAGCATTCAGTACGATGTCGCCATTGTTTGGTCCATCAACTGGAGTTACTGTAACGATAAGGTTATCGCCGTCTGGGTCAGAGTCGTTTGGAAGCACACCACCCGAAACTGGGTTGCCGCCTTCGGTAGAAATAATATCATCGAGAGCAATTGGTGCATCGTTGATAGGATTAACAGTAATAGTAACTGTTGCTATTGTGCATTCTTGTGGTGTTTCATCGTTACACACTTGGTAAGTGAAATAATCTACCCCATTAAAGTTCGGGTTTGGTGTGTAAGTATAAGTACCATCAGCATTTAATACAAGTGTTCCGTTGGATACGTTGGATACTGGTGTGGTAGTAACTGTAAGTAGGCTACCATCGGAGTCGCCATCGTTTACAAGTATTGTAGAAGCGTTGAGTACTGCATCTTCGTCTATTTCAGCAACATCGTTGTTGGCAAATATGCCACCTGTTGGTGTTACTGTGATAATGATGTCAGCCGTTGTACATTCTTGCGGTGTTCCATTATCGCAAACTTGATAAGTAACTGTGTCGTTGCCTACAAAGCCATCATCTGGTGTGTAAACAAAACTTCCATCGCCGTTAAGTACAATGTCGCCATTGTTTGGTCCATCAACTGGGGTTACTGTAACGATAAGCTCATCGCCGTCAGGGTCAGAATCATTTGGAAGTACACCGCCAGAAATTGGGTTGCCGCCACTAGTGGTGATTAAATCATCAGTAGCAAGTGGTGCATCATTTACAGGGGTTACAGTAATTGTAACTACTGCAGTTGTGCATTCCTGCGGATTTTCATCGTTGCAAACTTGGTAAGTAAAGCTATCCAAGCCGTTGTAATCTGGGAATGGGGTGTAAACGTAAGTTCCATCTGGGTGTAGCACAAGTGTTCCATGACTTACTGGTACAACTGGAACGGTGCTTACAGTAAGCGTTCCGCCATCGTTATCGCCATCATTTACAAGCACTGTTGTTCCGTTAAGTATGCCGTCTTCTTCCACTTCTGCAACATCGTTGTTGGCAAAAATTACGTCGTTGATTGGCTGTACTGTAATGGTTACAGTTGCTGTTGTGCATTCTTGTGGCGTTTCGTCGTTACACACTTGGTAAACGAATGAGTCTGTTCCGCTGAAATCAGGATTTGGAGTATAAACATACGTTCCGTCTGGGTTGATAACTAACGAACCGTTATCGGTGCTATCTACTGGTGTTGTGTTTACAGTAAGTAGGCTGCCGTCGGAGTCGCCATCGTTTACAAGTACGGTTGAACCGTTGAGTACACCGCCTTCGTTTACAATTCCGCTATCGTCATTGGCATAAAGAACGCCCGGTGCAGTTACTGTGATAATTATATCGGCAGTAGTGCATTCTACAGGCGTGCCGTTGTCGCAAACTTGATAGGTAACAGTATCATTTCCTACA
>CAMZKQ010000259.1 GCA_947311265.1 uncultured Chlorobiota bacterium
CGGGCGAACTGCTAGGGTCGTACATGCCTGCATTGGTGGCAAAAATGAGTTCTTTTTTTTGCCCTTCAACGTAAGTTTTTACGTTCTGCAAAGAAGAATAGATATTATTTAGGCTGTCTTTCCAGAAAAAAGCGAGTTCGTTTTTTTCTAAATCGACTACAAAAATATCGTATTTATGATTTTTAAAATCAATGCGTTTGGCAAGTGTACTGGCTGCTTTTGCTTCGGATTTTAAGCGGGCATAGGTAGCAGTTGTATTGTATTGCTTTAGTTTTTTGTTTTCTAGTTCGAGTACAATTATTTGTTTTTGGAGTTCGGTAATTTGATGTTGCAGGCTACTGAACCCACTCAATACTTCTATGGTATCAAGTTTAGAGCTGTCTATTGTGGTTTTTAGTATTTTTTTTTCTGTTTGTAAATTGGCAATAAGGCTTTTTAGTAGGTGTAGCGAATCTACTTTTTCGAGGTAGAGGGCGGTTTCTTTTTTTAATGATTTTATTTTCTTATTGTATTGTATGGAGTCATTTTTATACTTGGCTAGTGTTGCCCCGTAGGTATCTACTAAATTGTCTAGTTTTTTTTGTGGCACGCATGCCCAAAGGAGTAGAAGGCTTACTACAGCTAAAATGGAGAGGCGTTTTTTCATGGTTTTGAGATTTATTTTTAGTTAGATTTCATCTTTTGGGTTACGCTTATTAGTATAGAGAACTGATTTTTTGTTTTAGGTGTTTTTTTGTCAGCAATATACATTTCAGAAATAAATCCATCAAGATAAAGGGCATTTTTACAATAAAAATTGGTTTTAAAAAGCATTGCAAAATCATAAAAATTAACCTTCTCTCGGGAGATTATAAATACAATCGTATTTTTATCTATCAGCCCTACACCGCTTCTTATATTTTTGTTGGTGGAGTTTTTGCCGAGTTGTTTATTTACTTCTCCGTTGAGCAATAGCATTGGCCCCGATTGTGTAGCAAATTTTGTTTTACCTATAATTGGCGGATATTTTGAGCTTTCTATAAGCCCGGCTTTATCCCATTTATTAATGTAAAAAACGCCATTGGGTTTTAAGAAAAAGTTGCCTCTGCCGTTGTCTAGGTTAAGTGTAAATTTTTCTTTTTCATTTTCCACGTATAATCCCACAGGCTCTAAATTGGGGTGAAACATGCCCCCGTTGGTGGCAAAAATAACTTTCTTATTTTTCTTTTTGTAATACTTTTTTAGGTTGTTTATGGTGCTTATATAATGTGTCGAGTCGTATTTGGAGTTGAAATTGAGTTCCATTTTAGTTAAATCGACCACAAAAGCTTCAAATTTCTGATTGCGAAAAACGATTTTTTTTGCTCCTGCTAAAATTGTGCTTTGTAAGCTGTCCGGTTCTATAATTTTAGGATTTATTTTTTGTTTGGGCAAATTTTTAATAGTATCCTTTTTTATAGGATTATTGGCGATACTGCTTTTATTTTTGCAGGCCAATAGGCTTACAATAAGTAGTGGTACTAAAATAATACCTAGGCTTAAAAATTCTATAGGATTTTTATTTTTCATAAAAAAGGGGGTAAAATTAGTAGCTAAATTTCTTTTTTAATCTTTCTTTTTTGCGTTTGGGTACTGTGCGTATAAAGTTGATATATAAACTTGCACCAAATTGCAGGTAGGCTACATTTTGTGTAAATTTTTGGTCGGTAAGGCGTACATAATTAAGGTCGAAGTGCGATTTTCGGTACTTGATGGTTAGCCCTACAGTACCGGAGTACCAGATATTATCAAAGTCTTTTAGGCTGGTTACTTTTTTGGGGATACCATAGTTAATAACGCCTCCCGAGAGGCGTATAGCTTCCCAAAAATGAAAGCCACCTTCTAGTCTTACCCATGTTTCTGTATTTATATCAAAATCGTTTTTAAATACTCTGGAAGTGCCTACATTAAACGTACCAGCATCGGCAAATAGCCCTATAAATGAGGCGCGAGAAATATCTCTATTTTTTTTCCGTGTAAATTTTTCGTTAATTCCAAACTTCCGAAACAACCCAACATTTACATAGGGTTCGTAAACCCTAAGGTGGAGGTTATTGAAATTCATCGTTTGGGGGTTGCCAAAATTGGAGTAAATGCCGGTACCAAATTTGAAGGCATATTTGTAGGGCTCTTCTTTACGGATTTTTTTCTTGGCGTAGCGATAGGCTTTCTTGTCTAGCTTTTTCTTTGGTAAATCTTTTTTCTTAATTTTTGTGCTAGCGTCGTAATGTAGCTTTATCATTTTTTTGCACAGAAAAGAAAAATCCATAGACTCAACAATACCAAGTGCTGCCGAAGAGCCGCCTATTGCAATTTGATATACTGGGGTAATTTCTATATTGTTGCAGCCTTTGTATTTTGTTTTCCAATAGACGTATTTTTCTTGGCTATATAGCGTACCTTTTACTCGGTATTTGAATTTGCTTTTTTTTCCGCCTTGGCCGCAGCTATTTTTGCGTATCTTAAATTTTATTTCTACGGTAACTTGGTGGTCGGCGTAGAGTTTTTCCCACTGTGTCCATTTTGCTTTTTGGGCAGAAGCCGAAAAGTGTACCGAAATAAGGGCTAGTGAAATGAAAAGTAGTATTTTAGTTGTTGGTTTCATTCTTAGGGTTATTTTATTTTTTTTCATTAAGGCAACAGGCAAATTTTTAATGTGCCTATTGCTTAAAATTATAAAATTAAAAAGAATTATTCGTAGTAATACACTAATAAATTGGCGGCATTGCTTACCGAAGTTGTGCCTTTTACTACACTGCTAAGGCGGCCATATTTGTCGTACAAATCAAAAATATTTTGGCAACCGGTATCTAAATTTACCATGTAGGTAACTTCCATTTCCTTAAATTCGTTAAGGAAATTAAGCACTTTTTTTGTGGCCTTATATAAGGTGGCATTTTCGGGTGCATGCACTATGCAGTGGATAAGTTCGCCATCGTCGTCGTAGCCTACGGCTAAAAATCGTCGCTCTCGTTTGGAGGAGCTGGAGTTGGAAGAGGATACTTTTATTTGGTCTTTATAGACTAAAAGGTGGGTCTGGAAAACGGTGGCTTCTTGCGATTTGCACCATTTTATGAACTGGGTGCGGTGGTAGTTATTGCCTGCAATGTCTAGTTTTGTACCACTAATATTGCCGCCTTGTACTTTTAGGTCTTTGTTTTCTAGATTGGTGGCTACAATTCCGCCTGTGGCATATACAATTACTAGTCCATCGAAGGATTCCATTTTTTTGTTTACCAAAACGCCGTTATCCACAGTTAGTCCTACTGGTTTTGCCGAGCCTGCATCGCAGTCGTCCATGTAAGTACCACTGGTTACGCAGATAATATTTTTATTGGCTGCCCAACTTTTATAGCGTGCAGGTACTTTTCGTCCATTAAAATCTTTGGCGGCAAAGTACTTGGCTTTTATGCGTTTCCCGCTAGCCCCACGCTGCATATAGACTACTTTATATTCCGAACCGCCATGTTTTACGGTAGAAATTTGTACATACTCATCGTCGTAAGTAGTAACCTTGTAGGCGGTAAACGATAGCCCAATAAATGCGATGAGTGCTAGTGTAATTAGTTTTGTTTTCATAGTGTTTTTTGTTTTTTTGTGAATAAATTTTTGAAGCTGATAAAGGTAATAAAAATGCTAATTAAAAAGAGTGTTAGTAGTACTGTTTTAAATAATATGGAGGTGGAGTTCCAGAAGCGGTGTATCAAGTACGCCCATTTTTGGTCTATAATATTGAGTAATACTTTTTCGGGTAAAGATTTTTTTTGACTTTTAAAATAGTTGTTATTAGCACAACGTTGTATTAGGAAACGGTATTTAAAATCATATTTTTGTTTTTTATTTTGCTCTGTTTTTGCATTGAGTTTTGTTACTGTATTGGAGTACCAAAAATCGGCAATCGACTCGAAAAGCGAACTGTGTGCTTTGCTAAATTTTGCATAGATACGGTATTCGTCTGCCAAATTCAAAATCATATTTAGAGAGTCTAAATTACTGGTGTCGAAATGCGGCTTGGGTTGCCCTGTAAAAGCATTGGATAAAATGTTTTGGGAGGCAAAGCCATTTTTAGTTAGCGAATCCAGCTCGGTTATATTTTTTTCTATGGCATAAATATCACTAAAATTTAAGTTTTTTAAATAGTTTTGATAAGGAAAGTTGTCAAAAGTTACCGTATCTAGCTTTTCGCATAGCTTGTATATGGATACGGGGTTTTTATTATTGTCTGCATTTATGGTCGCAAAAGCACTATTGTTGGTTTGCCCAATTTTTATAAATACATATCCCGAAAGGGTAATAAAAGCAAATGTAATTGCCCAAAGAAAAAGTTTTGTTTTCATTTATTGACACTTTATATTATAGTTCCATTTTGTTCCTTTTTTTGTGTTGCCTTCTACTTTTATTATAATGTGTTGAGTGCCTTTGTACCTTATTGTTTTTACTTTTTTGCCACTTACAAAGTTTTTTGTTGCAAATAAAATTTCGCCTGTTGCTGCTGATGTAATGGTCATTTTATCGGGTACTTTGTACATATTGTAGCTTAGTATAAATTTGCCATTCTCTTGCCCAAGGTTCATTTTTTTTATTGATATTTCGTTGCCCCCAGCTTTTACAACATCGCCACATTCTACGCTAACCTGTATGGTATCAGTGGGGTTAAAGCAAGGGCTTTGCATGTTTTGCTCACTATTATCGGTGTATAAATGGGCAATTTCGGAGCTTGTAAGTACTCGGTTGTATATGCGTAAATCGTCCATAGTGCCATTAAAAAATTCGTCCTGTCCAGGCATATCCCTGCCAATGAGTAGAGGCTGATTGTTTTTTTCCAATGGACCATCTAGGATTTTATTGAGTGCGAGTTGCCCGTCGATATACACTTTTTTGTTGGTATTACTTACTGTGATAACTAAAAAGTACCATTTGTTTTTTTGAAATGTTTTTTTCCATTGGCTAGTGGCTTCGGTGCTTAGTGATACTTGGTTGTTGCTGAGTTGAAAGCGGTAATGTGGGTTGTCGAAAAATTCTTCGGCGGTATTGGATTTACAGCAAATCGTGAACCAAGTATTAGGACTTGCCGAAGATAATTTTGCCCAAACGGCAATAGAGAGCTTACCTTTTATTTTTTTTAAGGCACTATTGTTGGCAATTTTTATGTAGCCTGTTTGTCCATCGAATTTATAGGCGGTGCATTCTACCCCAAATCTATTTTTTGCCGATGTAACTCCGCCATATATTTTCCCTGAATTGTTGCCTAAGCTGGCATCTTCTGCGTTATTGTCAAATTTATAATGAGCAATTTGCGCAGATGAAAACGTTGCTAAAAAGCAAAAGAGGAGGCTTATGAATATACGCAAGGGGGGCATTTAGTTGTTTTTGGTTAGTTTAAAAGTGTTGCATATTTAAAACTACAAAGATACTGTTTTTATTATCTGAAAACCTTGAAGGCACTAGAAAAATTGCCCTTTTGTTCAAAAATAGGGTAATTACCCTATTTAATTTCTGCAATTTGCTTTACAAATGATGTGATATTTTCAAGCCCATTAATTTTTCTTATGATGACTTTATTTTTATCTAGCACAAAAAGTTGGGGTGCATTTACGGCATAAAAATATTCTTTAAAGCGAGAATTATTTTTAAAATCATGATAGTTTTCCCACGGAACAGGTTTTTCTTTTAGGTATTTCTCTAGCATATCTAGCCGAGTTTCGTTGGTATTTAGCCCTACTATTTTGATGTTATTTTTAACTAGGTCAGGGTAATATTTTTTCATTTCAATAGATGTTTTTTTGCAATGCCCACAGCCCGAAGACCAAAAATAAAGCAATGTGAAGTTGGCTTTAATATCATGCAAAGCAATAGAGTCATTTTTCATGTTAGCCACCTTAATATTCCTTGCCACTTGCCCAATAAATGAGGCTTTAAAAATATCCCTTTGTCGCTCGATAATGCCTAGCATTTTAGGGGAGAAAGTGCTTGAGTTGCCATTGAGAAAGTAATTATCTGCTATCTCTACAAATACTTTATTCATGCCAAATTGTTGGTTGGTACGATAAAAATTGAGGAGTATAAAAGCGATATAATTTCGCATTTCGCCGTCTTTTTCGGTTTTGTCGAGTAGCTTTTTATTGGCTCGGATAATGGTTTCTGCACTTTCATGGTTCAGCCGTACAAGGTGCGTATATACAAGGTCTTTAAAGAAGGGGGTGCGTATAAGTCCATTTTCTTTCAGGTTTACATCTTGCCACATGTGGGTTTGGTTTTTGTCTGACGTGGCCTCCATGGCTTGCAGTAAATTGGTAAAAAATGAGTTGGGGTTATTTTTTATTTGGAGTTTGCCAAGGGTAGTAATTTCAGCTTCAAAGGCTTTAATTTTTTGCTTTGCTAAAACGCTATCTTTATAAAAAGTAACACTATCAATTTTAGCCAGTTTAGCAGAAATTTTTGCCACTTTTCTTTGGTATTCATAGAAGTTTTTATTCTCTTCCGAATTTGTAAATTTAAGGTATTTAGTAATATCTTCCTTTTTAGTTGTAATGCTAAATGTTTGATTTTTGGCAATTAAAATATCAAAGTATGCCGGAATTTCAGGTATTATTAGCATGTATATGCCATGCAAAAGGGGTTTATTGTTACTAAAAGTAACATTGCCTTTAGGGTCTGTAACTTGCTCTGTTACAATGTATTTTTTATCTTCATAGTAATAACCGAGCTGTACTTTTTGCGTAGATAACCCTTTAATTTTTACCTTTATTTCGTAGCCTTTTTGGGCTTGGCAACTTAGCGAAAACAGCAGGATTGAAAATATATAAAGTAGTGGTTTCATTATTTAATTTTTAAGTGTTCACAATAGGTTCTGTACGGATAGTTGCCTCATAGTTAAGGTCTAATTTTATTGCTTGTTCTATTTTTTTTACAATTAGGCTAGATTCTACAATTTTCATATCTGCTGGTAAATTAATATGGAATGTAATTTCCGTATGTCCGCCATATGCGTGTATATGAATATGGTGCAGGTAGAGCGGAAAACCAGCAGCCGTTTCTGCCACAAGCACTAGTTTTTCCAAAACTTCTTTATTTGGGGCTTTGCCCAAAAGCGAGTCGGCTGCACCAGTAATAATTTTATACGAGGCATGCCCAATAAGTGCGGCAACAATTAAGCCCAAAAAGCCATCAATTTGAGGGAAATAATCGCTCACAAAAATCCCTATTAAAATAACTACCGACGAAACGGCATCGCTGCGGTGGTGCCAGCCATCAGCTTTTAACGACAGGAAGCCCGTTTGGCGATAGCCCCAAAAAGCATATTGAGCCGCCGCCTCTTTTATAAAAATAGTGATGCTTGTAATTACTATTGCAAAAACACCAAAATTAGCCTCCTCTCCGTGGCTTATCCTGCTGATAGATTCCATTAAAAAATTAAACGAAATAAGTGCCAGCATTACGCCTATAATTAAGGTGGCAATAATTTCTGCACGTCCATGCCCAAAGGGGTGCTCCTCGTCTGCCGGTTTTGCCGATATTTTTGCTCCAATAATTACCGCCACCGAGCTGGCCGAGTCCGATAGCGAGTGCCAAGCATCAGAAATTAATGCCACAGAACCCGAGGCAATACCTGCCCACATCTTTAGCCCAAAAAGTAGCACATTTGAAACGATACTTAGGTAGCCTTGCCGATAAGCTATTTTTTGTTTTTCTATTTCCGTTTTTGGTTTCAAGTTTATAAAAAGATAGGTTCAAAATTAATTAAAATTGGGTCTGCTTTCATAAATGGTACTTCAATAAATGCAGTAGCTGGGAAATTAGTTTTTAGATAATCTTTAAAAACAAGAATTGTATCATTACTTATAAAGTTATCCGATTTCTCGGATTTGTTGTATATCAAACCCACAATATTTATTTTATTTGCCCTGCAAAGTTCCAAGCTCATAAGCGTATGATTAATGCTGCCCAACCTATCGCTTGTTACTAAAATTAACGGATAATTGTTGGTTTTGATATAATCAATAGTTAAAATTTGGCGAGTGAGCGGCACGTATAAGCCTCCAGCACCTTCTATAAGAACGCAATCGAAATGAACAGATAACTGGTGAGTATCTTTTAATATTTTAGCTGTATCTATCTTACAATCATCAAGTTCTGCGGCTAAGTGTGGTGAGGAAGGGTAGCTAAAAAGGTAGCTGCAAGTTGTCCCATCTTTATCAAAAGCCGTTAGGCTTTGCCTCGAAATTTCTCGGTGCTTAATAATGTCCGAAGATATATTTTTTGTTCCAGACTCAATAGGTTTTTGCGTAATTACTTTTACCTTCTTGTGCAACAAGTACTTTGCCAAAAGTCCTGTTACAACCGTTTTGCCAATATCAGTATCAATCCCACTTATAAAATATATGGGGTATTTAGTTTTCACACTTAATTTTTTTATAATCTATAAATGAGTAACTTAACTTTTTTCCTGTTACCGAAATTTCTTTTAAGGATTTCGTTTTTGAAAATTGAGTAGTATCAAAATCAGGAAAAAAAGTATCGCCCTCAAAATTTTCATGAATGCGAGTAAGGTAAATGCAATGGGCAAGGGGCAAAAAGTGAGCATAAATTGTACCGCCACCAATAATAAAAACCTCCTTTTCGTTTTGGCAAATAGCCAAAGCTGCTTTTGGCGAATTAACCACTTCTGCCCCTTTAAAACGAATGTTTTTTTGCTTCGATATTATAATATTTCTACGCTTTGGTAGTGGCTGGTAGGGTAGGGAGTCCCACGTTTTTCGCCCCATTATAACTGTTTTTTCGACAGTTAATTTTTTAAATCTTTGTAAATCTTCTGTAATGTGCCAAAGCATTTTATTATTGCTACCGATAATATTGTTTTTGGCTGCCGCCACTATAATCGAGATTTTCATAGGATAATTAGCTTATTATTTTACAAATATGAAAATATTTAACAACTTGCAAAAATATCTAAGCCCCAAATTTAAAAAATTACAAAAAAGTGCCCACAAAAAGAATAATTATTTCGGTAACCAACGATTTGGTAGCGGATAAACGCATAAATAAAGTGGCAAACTCCTTGCAAAAAAAAGGCTTTGAAGTAATTTGCATAGGTCGGGAATTGGCCAAAAGTTTGCCAGTTAAATTTGAATATCCCCACAAGCGGTTCCGCTTGCCTTTTCATGCCGGCTTGCTTTTTTATGCCAGCTATAATATAAGGTTAGCCTTTTTCCTGCTTTTTGCTCGGGCAGATATTTTTTTATCTAACGATTTGGATACGCTACCTGCTAATTTTCTGATTTCAAAACTCCGAAATAAAAAATTAGTGTATGATAGCCACGAACTTTTTACCGAAGTACCAGAGCTAGTTAATCGAAAAAAAACGCAACAAGTTTGGCTTAAAATTGAAAAACATATCCTACCAAAGGTAAAATATGCCTATACGGTTTGCGACTCTATAGCCAAAATATATTCTGATAAATATAAAATAAATATGGGCGTTGTTAGAAATATTCCTGAAAAAAAAAATAACTAAAACGCTGCCCAATCGCCCTAAAATACTTATCGGCGAAAGCCGAAAAATTATAATTTACCAAGGGGCATTAAATCTAGGACGGGGGCTAGAATATGCTGTTTCAGCCATGCAGTATTTAGATAATCACTTGCTTTTAATTGTTGGTGGTGGCGATATTGAGCAGCAACTAAAGCAACAAAGTATTGCCCTACAGCTTAGCAAAAAAGTTATTTTTACAGGGCGTTTGCCGTTTAACGAACTGGCAAAATACACTAAATTTGCAGATTTGGGCATCTCAATAGAAGAAAATTATAGCCTAAATTATTATTACGCTTTGCCCAATAAATTGTTCGATTATATAAGGGCAGAAATCCCTATTTTGGCTTCCGAATTGCCCGAAATCAAAAAAATTGTAGCCGAATATAAAATCGGAGATTTTATTGAAAACCACGACCCTAAGCATATTGCAAAAAAAATTGAGCAAATATTTGCTAAAAAAGAGCAATACCAAACATGGAAAAGTAACCTGAAAATTGCATCAGCAGCACTTAGCTGGGAAAATGAAGAAAAGGCACTTTTTTCATTTTTTTGCTAAGATTTTTAATAAAATTCAATATCTATCATTTATTTTTATAGTTTTGAAACCTTTTAAAAGAGAAAAATACCTTTTAATAAATTAAAGGATTGATTTTGAGAGCATAACAGTAGAAATAAACATTAGATTAGAAAATATGAAATTTGAAGCTTTAAAAACTTGGTTGCCAGAACATTCTGAAAACCTAGGACTAATCGCTGGCCCTTGTAGTGCCGAAACCGAAGAGCAATTACTCTCCACGGCAAGGCAACTTTCTGCCAAAGGGGTAAAAGTATTGCGTGCAGGCATCTGGAAACCCAGAACTCGCCCCGGTGCATTCGAGGGAATTGGCGTAGAAGCATTGGCGTGGATGAACACAGCAAAGCAGGAAACAGGAATGCTAACAAGCACCGAAGTGGCCAACGTAAAGCACGTGTATGCGGCACTAAAAGCTGGAATTGATATTTTATGGATTGGGGCAAGAACAAGTGTAAACCCTTTTGCGGTGCAAGAAATTGCTGACGCATTAAAAGGGGTCGATATTCCTGTAATCATAAAAAACCCAGTAAACCCAGATATAGACCTTTGGTATGGTGCAATTGAGCGAATTTCGGGGGCAGGAATTACTAAAATTGCAGCCCTTCATAGAGGCTTTTCAAGCCTCTCAAAATCCGTCTATAGAAACGACCCACAATGGCAAATTCCTATTGAACTAAAACGCCGTCTAAAAGACTTGCCAATACTGTGCGACCCCAGCCATATCACGGGTAGGCGAGACATGATATTTAAAGTCAGCCAGAAAGCACTGGATTTAAACTATGATGGTTTAATGATTGAAACACACATCTCGCCAAAAGATGCGTGGAGCGATGCTAATCAGCAGGTTACGCCAACTGATTTATCCAAAATTATGGATAAGTTAATGGTCAGGGCATCAACTAGCGACAGTGCTAATTTTGTTGAGAGTTTAGAAGAGTTGCGTAGCAAAATTAATAATTTTGATAATCAAATTTTCGAGCTACTTAGTGGGCGAATGGAGGTTGCGGCAGAAATTGGGAAAATAAAAAAAGCAGATAATATTGCGGTATTACAAACTAGCCGGTGGGACGAAATTGTACGAAAAGCAGCTGCAAAGGCTGAAGAAACAGGGCTTAACCAAGATTTTATTCAGAAGGTTTATGCACAAGTGCATCAAGAATCTATAAATATCCAAACTGCAATTTTAGATGAAGACTAAAGGTGAGTGCTTTTAAATTATTGTGTGTTGAATTAGCGACAAGGTTTAGTCGGTTTAAATTTCAGAAACCAAAAAGTTTAATTAAATTTGCAGAAATTAGATTATCTAACAACAAAGATAGTATAAGATGAGAAAAAACGTAGCCGCAGGAAATTGGAAAATGCACACCACTGTACAAGAGGCTTCACTCTTGGCAGGGCAATTGAACGCTTTGTTGGACGCTAAAAATGTAGGCGAAAATACCCGTGTCATTTTGGGCGTACCATTTACGCATATTGCCGTAGTTGGGCAAGTGGTCAATCGAAATCTTATTTCGATAGCTGCACAAAACTGTGCTGCCGAAGAAAAGGGGGCTTTTACTGGCGAAGTATCCGCAGAGATGTTAAAATCTGCAGGTTGCGATGCTGTAATTTTAGGGCATTCCGAACGCCGAGCTTATTACGGAGAAACCGATGAAATTATTAAAACCAAGATTTCACTTACGCTAAAAAATGATATGCAAGCCATATTTTGCTGTGGAGAGGTTTTGGAAGAAAGGGAAAAAGAGAACCATTTTAATATTGTAAAAGCACAGATTGAAAATGCACTTTTTGATTTTTCGGCAGAGGATATGAAGTCGATAGTAATTGCTTACGAACCTGTGTGGGCAATAGGTACAGGAAAAACTGCTAGTGCAGAACAGGCACAAGAAATGCACGGATTTATCCGCCAAACGCTGGCCAAAAAATTTGGACAAGAAGTTGCCGATAACTGCTCTATACTATATGGTGGAAGCGTAAAGCCGGCCAACGCAAAAGAAATTTTTGCAAAGCCAGATGTTGATGGTGGTCTAGTTGGAGGGGCGGCTCTAAATGCAGAAAGTTTCCACGCCATCTGCCTTGCTTTTTAATTTAATACCACTTAAAATAATCCGCTATTTATAATTTTTATAAGGCTTATTTAGAATTAGTTTAAATAAAGTTTGTAAAATAAAATAGTTTTAATAATTTTGTAGAAACACATCTTTTAATATTTAAAACATAATAAAATGCCAAAAATAAACAAGTACGCAGACATTTCGGAAATCGAAAGAGAATCAAAAAAAGATTATATCGACCGCCATTCGGCGTTTGTTCACTGTGAAAATAGTGCCAAAAAAGGCGAAAAAATGACCGTAAAGGTTAAAGTTGGAGATGCTTACACGCACCCTGATGATTTTGACCACTATATTAAATACGTTCAGCTTTGGAGTGGCGAAACTCTATTGGCCGAAACCAATTTCCCGCCGGGTACTTTGGGTAACCAAGCTGGGAATGTAGAGGTTGATTTTTATATCGTTCCGCAAAGAAAATTGAAACTAGTGGCTATGGCTTATTGCACTAAGCATGGGCTTTGGCAAAGCGATGAGGTCGTTGTTGAAGTGGCCTAATTTAGAGTTGTATAATTAAAATTAAAATCCGCTTTTGGCGGATTTTTTTTCCTTTATTTTGGCAGTATAAAAGTAAATGTACTGCCTTTTCCTTCTTGGCTTTCTGCTTTTATAGTGCCACCATTCAAATCTATAAAATCTTTGCAGAGGATAAGCCCAAGCCCAGTTCCTTTTTCGTGTTCTGTTCCAGAACTGCTACTGCTTTCGGACAAGGAAAAAAGTTTTTTGAGCCTACCGCTTGAAATTCCAATACCATTATCGCTTACCGAAATTTCTATAAAATCTTGCTTCGCAAGTGCTTTTATTTTTATATATCCGCCTTTGTGGGTAAATTTTATTGCATTGGTAATTAAATTTCGTAAAACTGTAGAAATCATATTTTTATCCGAAAGGAGTTCTAAATTTTCCTGAAATTCGCTAGAAATACTAATCTCCTTTTGGCTTACTTGTGGTTCTAGTACATTTATTGTTTGCTCAAAAATGCTTTTGAAAGTGAATTTTGTAGGCTTGGCTACTAGTACGCCAGTTTGCACTCTTGCCCAATCGAGCAACTGAACAAGGAGGTTATGCCCATCTTCCGAGGCGGTGTTAATATAGTTTAGGAAAGTAAGTTTTTTTTCGTTATCATAATTTTTAAAGTTTGAAATAAGTAATTGCGAAAGCCCAATAATACTGCTGAATGGGTTGCGTAAATCGTGCCCAATTATTGCAAATAATTTATTTTTTGTTGTATTTAAAAGCTCTAATTTTTTATTTTTTTCTTCAATATTCTCTTTCTGTGCTAATATTTCCTCATTTTGTGTTTTAATTTCTTCGGAAACTATGTGCAGTTCGGTGTTTTTTTCAGTAAGTAATAAGTTCGTTTTTTTTCGTCTTTTTAAGACGAAAAAAATAACGAGCAAACTAATTTGCTAAAAAGCTGATTAGTAACATATAAAGTAACTCTTTTTTACTTTTTTCGGAAACCTCTAAATCTGCAATTCTTAAATCTTTTTTGAGTACATTATTTTCATTTTCTATTTTTTGGCTATCGTACTTTACCTGCATTTCGGTAAGTACTTTGTTTTTATTTTGGGTGAGTAGCGAGTCGTTAAGCAGGCGGTATTTTTTTAAGTATGAATTTGATTTTTTGTATTTCCCTAAGCCTTCATAGGCATCGGCTAGGCCTTCGTAGGCGACTAAGCTATAATTTTGAGCTCCAATATTTTCTGTTATTTTATTGCCTTTGAGTAGGTATTTTATAGCTTGATTATATTTTTTTTGATCCACAAGCACTTTACCAATATTAATTAAAGCCCCGGCTTCTCCCTTCCTATTTTTTGTAGTTTTATATATTTTTAATGCCGCATTGTAATTTTCTAATGCTGCTGGCAGGTTTTTAGTTTTTCTGTGGATTATCCCTAGGTTATTGTAGGTATGGGCAAGGAAAGATTTATTGTTATATTTTAAACCAATTTGCTTAACCTTATTGTGATGAAAGGTGGCACTATCGTACTTTTGAATATCCTTGTAAATTGTGCCTAGCCTATTATGTGCGGTAGCTTTTGTTAGTTCTGCACCTTTGCTAGAAAAGCTGTCTAATAGGGCAAGGCAGGTTTTGTGCGAGGCAATAGCCGCTTGGTAATTCTCTTGGGCAAAATACAAATCGCCAAGCCTGTTTTTAATGGAGGCAGTCTGCTGTGTTAGCCCGTTTTTACGGGCTATGCTATCGGCCTTAAAAAAAGCACTTAGTGCCGAGGAATAATCAATTTCCAAAAAATAGAGTTTGCCAATAGTTTCAAGTTGCTTGGCAACTCCTTTGAAATTATTATTGGTCTGGTAAATTGCCTTGAGCGATGAGTATGCTTCTATTGCTTGGGTACGGTGTCTAGTTCTATAAAGCATAGCAGCTTTGGTGGCTAAAATTTTAATTTGCTTATCTTTATGTTTTGATTTTTTTGCTAAGGTAAAAATAGAATCTGCATATAAATTTGCTTTTTTAGTATCTGTTTTATACAGCTTCTTTATTATTCTAATTTGGGTTTTTAATTTTAGAGAGTCTATGGTTTCATTTTCGAGTGAAGAAAGTAGGCTATCTAGGGGCGTTTGTGTTTGGGCGGATAATTGATTTCCTGAAAACAAAATCAAAACAAAAAGGGTTATTTTTATAATTATTTTGATAAGCAATAGATTAGTTATATTTGTACCTTGGTTTTTACTCTACACGACATTTTTTAGAAACCCGAACAGTACACTAATTTATTATGATTTTTAAGATTAAAACTGATAGTAAAATCATAAAATATCATAAGAATCAGCGTACGAATTATTACATAAAAAAAATGTTGTGTAGAGTACTTGGTTTTACAGATTGTTCCAAAAATAAGCAATTTATTTGAAAATAAGAAAAAATCAGAATAAAAAAGCTTACAATAAAAAATTAAATGCGCCAAAGAGGTAACTTGCAAATAGTATAAGTACTGTTATTAATACCCAGCGTAAGAATTTTACACCATATTTCATGGCGTATTTTGAGGCCAATAGCCCACCGATGGTATTGCCTATGGCAGATATTAGTGCCATTGCGTAATGGATATCATCGTTTATGATAAAAATAATTAAAGCAAATGGGGTATAAATGAGTACTATAAAAACCTTTAAACTATTGGCATACAGTAAATTATATCCTGAAATTAAGACTAGTGCCGAGAGCAAAAATATCCCTACACCCATCTGGATAAAGCCCCCATAAACACCAATTGCAAAGTATAAAAAGTAGTGCCAACTGAGCATTTTTATGGGTTCTACAATTCCAGATTTGCCTTCGAGCCAGCGTGTTGGTTTGTAAAATACAAAGAAGAGCATTACTATTACTGCTGCTCCAACGATGTACCTGAAAATTTCTTGGTTGATAGATACCGCAATTTGTGCCCCAACTGCCGAGCCTATGGAGATGGGTATGGCAATTTTTAGTGCCTTTTTTATATTTAATTTTCCGCTACGGAAAAAATTGATGGAGGCCGCCAAAGTCTGGGTAATCACCCCTATACGCACCGAGCCATTGGCAAAACTTGGCGGTAAGCCAAGCATCATAAAAACAGCGTAGCTTATGGCCGTACCGCTCCCGGCAAGTGTATTTATAATGCCAATAACGATACCCGAAATTATTAGTAAGGCTAAAATTTCGGGTGTCCAAATGTCTATATTTAGGATTTCTTCTCTTCTCATTCTCTATTTACTGGCAGTAAAATTAAAAAATATTATTTGATGCAGTTATAAATAGTGCTAAATTTGGAAACTACTTTTATCCTGAAGCAAAAAAAGCATAGCCTAAGAGCTATGCTTTTTTTGTTTTGATATTTAAACTTAATTACTTCCCTTTTTATATTTGAAAGAAATAAAGTCGTTTTTATTATTCGAGGTGTAACCAATTTGGGTGGTTTGGATTATTGCATAAGTGCTTCCGCCACGTAGGCGTGCTACAAATACCTGATTGGCAGAAGTTAAAACTTCATTTTCAAGCTTTGTGCCGCTATTGTAAGCATCAATTACATCTTCCAAAGTTGCACTTTCATAAGACAGCCCAGTTTGCACAATGTAAGTGCCATTATAGGTCCAGTACGATGGATTAAAACCGTAAGTATTGTTGTAGTTATCTCCAAATCCATTGGTTTTATTAACAATGTCAATATTCCCTTTATTTGAAGACCAAGACGCCCCCACATTATTTAGCATATCCCAGCCTGATGGTAATGGGCCTTGCAGGAAATTATAGATGCTACCGCTAACTTCTCCGGTCATCTCTGTTCCAGAGTTTTGTCCACCTACGGTAAGGGTCATGTCTTCAGATGCCGATTCAAATTTTTCGTCGGTAACAGTAAATTTAAGGAAAATTTGGTCGCCATTTTTTCTTGCACTATCAATATAAATATCGTAGTATAGCGTGGCTTCGGAAGTGCCTTTTGCAAAGGCATTCGCAGTGTCGTCCCAAGCATCAGAGGGGGTGGCTGATTCTACACCGCTACCACTAGCTGGTTGGTACGAGCCAGTGCCTTTTACTTTCAATGTAGATAAATCGCCATTTACTGTAGATACAACTACTTTGTAGGTTACTTTTGTGCCAGGCTCAAAGGTGGGCGTGCCTTGTTGGGTTACTTTTATTAATGGCTCTTGAAATCCAGAGTCTGGTACACAAGCCGTAAAGCTAAGAAGAATAGCTAGGCTAATTAGTGCTAAAATGTTTGTTTTTTTCATGTTTAAAATATGTTAAGGTTTTATAAAATAGAACTCACAAAATTATCAAAAATTGTGTAAAATAGTTCTATTTTTCTAAAATGATTAAGAAATATGATAAGTTACCTTTTTTGTTGAGGTCTGGGGGGAGAATTTAGCCCTAAATTTTAATGCCAACAACCAGTACATCATCTACCTGCTCTTCTTGGCCTTTCCATGCTTTATAAGTATCTGCTACTACCTGTTTTTGCTGGGGTAAAGGTAAATTAGAATTTTTATGTAACAATGTTTTGAAGCGTTTTGCCATAAATTTCCGCCCCCGTTCGCCCCCAAATTGGTCTTGAAAACCATCGGTAAAAAGGTAGAGCATATCTTCTTTTTCTAGTTGGATTATTTTGTTGGTAAAAGTATTTTGGTCTTTTCTGTAAATGCCTACCGGCATTCGGTCGGCATCTACTTCTGTAAACTCGCCATTGCGAATAATAAAAAGGGGGTTATACGCCCCAGAATAATGCAGCTCCAAAGTTTCATTATTAATCGCAATTAAAGCAATATCCATACCATCTTTTGTGGTAGAATTGGGGCTGTCTTGCCGAAGTGCAGTTTTAACTCTATCTCTTAAACCATTGAGTATCATTGAAGTATCGCACTCTTCATGGTTGCCTTCGCTTATGATTTCGTTAAGGAAGGATATGCCTAGCATACTCATAAAAGCACCCGGGACTCCATGCCCTGTACAGTCTGCGGCAGCAAAGACGGCAAATTGGCCCACATTTTTGAACCAGTAAAAATCACCACTTACAATATCTTTTGGCGAAAAGTAAATAAAATGATTGGGCAAAGATTTGAAAATTAGAGTTTTAGGCGGCAATAGTGCTTCTTGAATACGCTTTGCGTATTGTATGCTCGCTGTAATTTCTTGATTTTTTTCTCCAAGCTCATCACGCTGCTTTTCTACTGCTGATTTTTGGGTTTCAATCTCTTCATTTTGCGTTAGGATTTCCTCTTTCTGCTGGTTCAGTTCTTCGTTTAAATCCATCAATTTTTCGTTCTGTGCTTCAATCGTTTTTTCATATTTACGCCCAACAAGCCTTGCCATAAGCGTAGCTATAAGTGCCGCAAGAAGGCTTAAAATTATAAATCCAATACGAAATAGCTTTCTTTGCCTTTCAATTTCTGCATTTATTTGTGCAATGTTTTCATGCGATGCCAACATCCAGTTTGTTCCTTTTACGGGTGTAATGTAGGCAATATCAGAGTTTTTAGGAGTGTTAAAAATCCCTGCCATGCTCACGCCCTTTGCAAGCTCATCTTTTGTTTTGTTACTTTTTCCTGTGGTAAAGTCATCAAAAGAGAATTTGCTATCTAGCTTAGCCCCTACAAATTTCTCGTCGGGGTGGCAGGCTAGGGCAGCGGTATTTTTATCAAACATACACAAAAAACCCTTGTCCACTTGGCTATCCAAAATGGCTTTCTGAAATTTTTCTCGCACAGCATCTTCAGTGCTTCCAGAGGATAATTGCATTTCCAAAATTTTTGCCATCGTTTCGGCTTGCCTTTTATTTACATCAAGCTGTAACTCGATATATTTTTTTTGCATAAATTCCAAGGCGACATTCATGCCAAAGTAACCAACCCCTGCTATAGTAAGCCCAACACCAAGGAAAGTAATTATATATAGTTTAATTTTTGTCATGTATTATAATGTGCTAAATTTGAAAAATGTAAAGTCTGCAAGTAAAACCAAGCAACGAGCAAAATACTTTCAAAGGTAATAAATTTAGTAAATTAAACGGATTATATTTGGATTAACTTGTTTAAAAAGCTATTTTTGGGTATGGATAGCCACCAAAATCCCCAAAAAGAGATTGACCCTACTTGGAAGAGCCGGATAAAAGATTTTTCATATTATCTAAAATTAGAAAAAAACCTTTCTGCCAATTCAGTAAAAGCATACCTTGCTGATATTCAGAATCTTGCCACCTATTCACAAGGGCTATCGCCCGAAGAGTTAATTTTGGAAGATTTTGAGCGGTTTGTAACAAAAGCCAGCGAATTTGGGTTTAGCGATAAGTCCATTGATGGGCTAAGTGCCCGTTCGCAAGCTCGCCTAATATCGGGCATCAAGGCGTTTTATAATTTTTTGGTTCTGGAGCAACACCTTACCAATAATCCGTCCGAGCTTTTAGAAACGCCAAAAATCCCAATGAAACTACCCGAAGTGCTTGAGCCAGAAGAGGTGGATTTGCTTATTGCTCAAATTGATTTGAGCTCTAACGAAGGGCATCGGAATAAGGCGATTATAGAAACTTTGTACAGTTGTGGTTTAAGGGTGTCCGAGTTGGTTAATTTAAAAATATCTGGGCTGTTTTTTGAGCAACATTTTATAAAAGTAGAAGGGAAAGGAGCAAAACAACGCCTTGTTCCAATTGGAGAAAAAGCAATTAGAGAAATTAGCTACTACATTGATTTCTACCGCAGTAGAATGAAAATAAATGAAGAGTATCGGGATATTTTATTTCTTAATAGGCGAGGCAAGCAGCTCACCAGAGTAATGATTTTTACTATCGTAAAAAGGCTGGCCGCAGCTGCCGAATTTCAAAAAAAGATTAGTCCACATACCTTTCGCCATTCTTTTGCAACTGCATTAGTTAAAGGCGGTGCCGATTTGCGTGCTGTGCAAGAAATGCTCGGGCATGAGTCCATTGTTACCACCGAAATTTATACCCATCTGGATAGGGAGTACCTCCGGCAGATGATTTTAGATTTTCACCCAAGAGGGAAGTTATAGTGTACTTTTTTCTAGTAACTCGTAAATAAGTTATACTATTTCTTTAATTTTCTTTGAAAATTAACTCGGAGAGTTTATCTTTGTTAATACTTTATACTTTTTATGGCACTAAATTAGTACTAACAAAAAAAGAGGATAGGCAAATTTTATAAGCATACGGCAAGCAAACCCAATAATTAGTAGCTGTTGTATTAAATTCTGGGCTAGATTTGGCTTAGGATAAATCAATGAAAATGGAAACAAATTTTACATCAATTAAAACAAGGCACGAAATTTTTAAGGAAACACGCCCAGTTTTTAAATCTAAATTAGGGAAACTTACCCATCAAAGAATTTCTGGGGATTGGCATTTTCATGGCTTGGGTTTTGTACAGGGGCATATGACTTATGTTTTTGGCTTTAATATGGGCTTTTTTAAAAAAGATGAGCAATCTGCTGTGTATGATACTGTTGGGCTTAATGTTTTGGTCAGAACCAATGGCTATAAATCGGATTTAAGACTAAAATTTGATGCCTTTTTTCGGGAAAATTTAAAAGACTGGGCTTTGCAAACTGGCGAGTATGGCTCATTTAGGGGGGGCAAAGGCTCGGAATACTCTCGGTATAAAAAATTATCCGAATTTTCTAACGAAAATGGAATTATTGATTTTATTAACGACTCAATTACTGGCTTACAGAAAGTTTATGATGCGGTTTTAAATAATCACGAACTGTTTAAAGACGTTGTTCGGGCAGGTGTTCCGTGGCACGATACCATTGAAGATTTGGCACTTGAAGCTAAACAAATCAATTAGCCTTTACTAAATAAAGAGACTACAAATTTATGTCATTTATATATCCCGGATTTTTGTATGCTTTATTGGCTGTATTAATTCCAATAATTATACATTTATTTAATTTTAGAAAGTTTAAAACCGTTTACTTTAGTAATGTTGCTTTTCTGAAAAATATTAAACAGGAAACAAAATCTAAATCACAACTTAAACACTGGCTCATTTTACTGGCACGTATTTTGGCCATTGTAGCTCTGGTTTTTGCCTTTGCTCAGCCCTTTTTTCCGGCCAATAAAACGAAAGAAACACAAGCTGGCGTAGTTGGTATTTATGTTGATAATTCGTTTAGTGCAGAAGGGGAAAGTGCTAATGGTAAGCTGATTGATTTGCAAAAAAACAAAGTATTACGCATTATTGATGCCTACCCTGAAACACAAAAATTTGTTTACCTGACCAACTCATTGAGTTCAAAGCATCGGCACTTGGTAAATAAAGAGCAGCTAAAAGAATTTTCGGCAGAAACCAATTTTTCTCCTCAGACAAGGCAGATATCGCAGGTTTTAAGCCAGCTCGAAAATTTTGTTGCTGAAAAAAAAACGGATAAAGCAGATATTTATATTGTATCCGATTTCCAAAAGTCGATTTCAGATTTTAAAGCACTGGAGAATGATACCGCCTTTAGGATTAAGCTTATCCCGCTTAGCCCGCAGGTAGAGAGCAATTTATTTATAGATTCAGTTTGGTTTGAAAAACCAAATCGACCGCTAAACATGAGCGACGAACTATTTGTACGCATCGTAAACCTTTCCGATGAAGCATATACAAGTATCCCTTTAAAGTTGTATTTGAATGATACCTTGAAAACACCAGCAAGTTTTAATATTGAAGCCAATAGCGTAGCGATTGAAAAAATAGCCTTTACAAATTCGAGTACTGGAATTATTCGAGGGCGAGCAGAAATTACGGACTATCCGATAACTTACGACAATGTTTTCTTTTTTGATTTTTATGCCGCAAAATCTCGAAAGGTTATTTCCATTGCTGGAAATAAAAAAAATAAATTTATTCATACGCTTTTTGAAAATCAGAATTATTTTAAAATCAGTAATGTACTCGAGCAAAATGTTAAAGTTTCAGAACTTAGAGGGGCCGATGTTTTAATCCTTGATGCAGCAAAAAATCCGTCGTCAGGGCTAAGGCAAGAGTTGACTAGTTTTGTTTCTTCTGGTGGTACACTTATTGTTTTTCCAGCTTTTAACGGGCATCACGAAAGTTACAATGAGCTATTTAGTGCTATGAATATTAATCAGATAACAGGAAAAGACTCAACAAAAGTTCTGTTAGACAAGATAAACTATAAAGCTAATTTATTTCAGAATGTATTTAAAATACAAGATAAAAACGCAGCCTTTCCTTTTGCCAACCATTATTTAAAATTCAGCAACTTTACAACTGCCAATGAGGAAGCTCTTATTTCATCTGAAAAAAACGACAAAATTGCCACTCGTTACGAGTTTGGGCGTGGGCAAGTTTACCTTTTTGCCCAAGAGGCATCAGAAAAGGCTGGAGATTTGGTGTATCACCCGCTTTGGGCACCAGTGTTGTATAATATGGCACTTTTTGGTAACGAAAAACGAACTATTTATCAAACTATCGGGGCACTTACAAAAACCGAAGTTTTTGCAGGTAAGCACCTCAAAGATAAGGTGTTGCATATTGTTAATTCAGAAGGCACTTCTGATTTTATTCCACGCTACTCAAAATCTGGCGATGGACGGTTAGCCGTATTTGCTGGCGAAAATATTAAGCAAGCAGGAAACTATACCATAACTGCTGAAAATGAACCACTTCAAGGCATATCATTTAATTATAACAGAAAAGAATCTGAAATTGATTTTTATACAAAGGGTGAGTTGCAGCAGCAACTGGAGAAATTTGGACTAACGAGTTTTGAAATCTTGGATAAAGAAAAATCCTTTTTAACCCAAGCCATAAAAACGACCTCGGGTGGCACAGTGCTTTGGAAATATTTTATATGGGCAGTGCTTATTTTCTTAGCATTTGAAATTTTGCTTGTGCGTATAAAATAAGCAAGTTCTAAATGGATTAGAGGCTTTTTGTTGCCAAATATTTTTGCCCGGGATTTGCCCCCAATATACTAAATAGCACTTACTGCTTCCCATTGCTCCATTGCTTTGGGGATACCATTTTTAGCACTAATGTATAAATTGAGTAATTTTATTTCATGCCCTTGGCGGTCATCGTTAGGCAAGGCCGGAACTTCAATTAATTTTATTCCATTATTTTCAGCTGTCCAGGCTTTAAAACAATTGCTAAATTCGCTTACTGTTGTGCATTTTTTTGCATTGCCCCCATAGGCTTCAATTAATTTTATCACATCAAAATTAACATCATTACAAGAGTAAATAGCGGCATCGCTATTTTTTCCGAGGTGGAAAATATTATTACGCATATAAATAATGATGACACTTAAGCTGCCTTTCATGAAATGAATAAGCTCGTTGAGCTGAAAGTGAAAGCCCCCATCGCCAGTGATGACTACCACAGCATCGTTGGCTTTCTTGCCCTTTAAAATCTCAGCAGTAGCACGGGCATAGGGCAAGGAAGTGCCCATGGCGCCGTACCAACTGTTGCATACCCAACTTCGCCCCAGCGAAGACTGACGTGTTTTAAGGCTATAGCTTGTAAAATAGGAATTGCCAATTTCTGGGAAATAGATAAATGGCTGGGTGGTTTCCCGTTGTATATCGTTTAGGATTTTTGTGAGGTTGTTAAAATCCACTGGGGCATCGCCCAGAATGGGGACAATTCCTTCTGGTTCTTTTTTAAATTTAAAGGCTAAAATATTGGCATTCGTTAAGCAATCGAGTACTTTTATGATGTCTTTTTGATGCACTGCAGTGCCTTTTAAAAGGGTTTTATTTTTGAAACTACTTATAAGGTGTGTCCCGGTATTAAAAGCAAGGTTAGTATCCAGTTGGAAAATACTGGTGGCAATTTCAAAAATATAGTCCACTTGGTTTTCGATATACCGCCTAGTATGCCGGCTACTGAAAACCCCGTTGTAGCTGCCTAAACTCAATGGGTGAAACTCATCTAAAACTCCTTTCCCAAACCAACTTGATACAAATGGAATCTGGAATTGCTCACAAAAAAGGAGTATTTTTTTTGCCAAAATGGGGTTTAATTTAATATTTTCGCCAATATAAACCAGCGGGTGTTTGGCTACTTTTAGTTTGTTATTAATTTCTGTTGCAATAAAATTTGCCCCTTTAAGATTGACCATATCTTTAATAATAAAATCTTTAGATAGTGGCATTTCAATATCTTGTGTTTTACAAAAAATTAAATCCCTCGGGATTTCTATAAAAACAGGTTCTCTATTAATAAAAGCGTGTGCCACGAGCTTAAAAAATTGCTCAGATGCCAAGCTGGGTTGCCCAAAATTCCTTGCCCCTTGCAAGCGTTCGGCACGCAAACCTAAGCCCCTAAAACTTTTTAGTGTAGCATCGTACTCCACATTCCACGACGAAAATGAGGTTACAGTATGATGAATGGCTAACTCCCCAGTTTCGTTTTCTCCGGGTGCTCCTGAAATAAAAACAACTGGCAAGCCTTCGCTTTTGGCAAGTGCAGCAGCACTCATACAGGGTAGGCTACCAACGGTATAGGTCGTTATACAGAAGCCAATACCTGCTACTTCGGCTTGCCCACAGGCAGAAAAACTAGCGTGCATTTCGTTGCTTGAGGGCAGGACTTTAAAATCATTTTCAAAGGCTCGAATTAAATTTGCAGCAAAATCGCCACCCACACCATAGATTCTTTTGCAATCGAAAAATTGTAAAGTTTTTATCATGCTATCGGCCAAGCTAGGTAAGGATTTGGCATAATCTTCCCCAAAATTAGAGACGTAATTTTTTGTATTATCTTTCATCGTTTAGTTTTTATTAAGCTAACAAATATAAGAATAAAATAACAAAAGGGGCTTTAAAAAAACTATTTTTGATGGCTACTAGCCAATAGTATTTATA